>DASZFV010000366.1:0-3311 GCA_035939455.1 Polyangia bacterium | reverse complement strand
TGCGGCGCGATCGCGGGCGCCTGCTCGACGCCGCGAAGCGCGCGGGGCAATCGCCGCTGGGCTCGGGTGCGTTGGCCGCGACGGGTCTGCCCATCGATCGCGCGCACACGGCGGACGCCCTCGAGTTCGACGGTCCGACGCACAACAGCCTCGACGCGGTCTCCGACCGCGACTTCGCGGCGGAGATCGCCTTCGCGTGCGCGCTGCTGGGCGTGCACGCGTCGCGCCTCGGTGAGGAGCTCGTGCTCTGGTCGACGACTGAGTTCGGGTTCGTGCGCCTCGGCGAGGGTTACTGCTCGGGCAGCTCGCTCATGCCGCAGAAGCGCAACCCGGACATCGCCGAGCTGCTGCGCGCCAAGCCCGCGCGCGCCATCGGCGACGTCGTGGCGCTGCTGACGATCAGCAAGGGCCTCGCCCTCGCCTACAACAAGGACCTGCAGGAGACGCAGGAGCCGTTCTACGACGCCGTCGAGACGGCGCGGCAAGTGCTGGCGGTCATGCCGGGTCTCATCGAGGGGCTCGAGTTCGATGCGGCGCGCATGCAGGTGGCGGCCGCGGATCCGGCGCTCGGCGCGACGGATCTCGCCGAGGAGCTCGTGCGCGGCGGCATGCCGTTTCGCACGGCGCACGAGGTGGTCGGCAAGCTCGTGCGGCGAGCCGAGGAGCGCCGCGTGTCGCTGCGCGCGCTCGACGCCGCCGATCTGGCCGCCGTCGACGCCCAGCTCACGCCGAGGCTGCTCGAGGCGCTCGATCCGGCGCGCGCCGTCGCGGCACGCGCGGTGACGGGCGGCCCCGCTCCCGCGAGCGTGCGGCGCGAGCTCGACGCCCTCGAAGCCGAGCTCCGCGCCCTCGGCCTCGAGATCTGACAGCGCCGCATCTGCGCCACCCCGGGCGACGCGCCCCTCAGATGCCCGATGGCGCCACCGTGAAAGCGATTAGAAGGCGGCCATCGCGCTCAAGCCGGGGAATCCGCCGCCGGCGGGCGCGGGCGTGGGCATGAGCATGAGCGTCGAGGCGATCGTCGATGGCGTTTGCACGTCGTCGTCGTCGTGGCGCGTGAGGAGAATGCCACCGAGGAGACCGAGCACGCCCCCGGCGAGCGCTGCACCGGCGGAAATGGCTCGGGCCGTGGGAGTTGGGTCGTGGGTGAGGCAATCGTCGGTGTTCGCGACGCAACCTGCGACGCCGCCGGCCAACATGCCGCCGCCGACGGCCAGGTCGATCATCAGCACGCGCTTCCAGGTCGGACCGTACTTCGACTGGTCCGGCAGGTACGCGCCGAGGAGACCGGCTCCGAGCCCGACGTTGAGCCCGATGAGAGCGCCCGGCATGAGGTCCATCACGCTGGTCGCCCGGAACGCGCAGAGGGGGCTGTTCGTACTCGCGTCTGGCATCGATGGATCGTACTTGCACTTCCCGGTTCCGACGAAGCCGTTCGTGACGAAGCCGCCAACAACCTTGTCCGTGGGCTGGGGCGGGCGGACCGTTTCCTCCCACCCGGCTCCGTATGGCTGCCAACGAAGCGCCACCTGCGCGAGCGCTCCCGTGAGAATGCCGCCCAACGCGGCGCTCTGGATGAGCGTCGCCCGCCCGTAGTTCGGCGCGCGGTTGGCCGTGAGCGCGCCCGTCGTCAGACCGAGCGCCAATCCCGGGAGGCTGCCGATGAAACCCGCCCGCAGTTGAACACCCAAGCTGGGCCGGCAGGGGCCCGAGCAGGGAAGCTGAACGGTCTCGTGCGACTCCACCTGTTGCCAGATATTTCCCGCGATGAACCCCTCGGCGCCGCCGATCCACATGTCGCCCATGATGAAGAGCGCGCGATTGTCCGGGATGTACCGGACGAGGGGTTTGGCGATGAGCGAGCCGGCGATGAACCCCGCGACGCCCCCGCCCCCGACGAGGAACACTGACGCGACGTTCGGATCCTGGAGGGGCTTCCCGATCGCGGCCGCCACGGCGCCGGCTCCGACGAAGAATCCGATCACGCCCGACGCGACCACGAGCTCCGGGCGCCCGGAGCGTTGCGAATACGACAGCCGCAGCGCGGTCGGACCGCGCAACTTCGTGTGCTCGCCGGGAGAGAGCGTGAGGTCCACGGTCTTGCCTTCGTGGTCGGGCGCCTCGGCGAAGATCTCGACGTGGCCGGGCGCGATGTCCTGTCGGTAGGGATTGCGGGCGCGGTTGCCGTTCACGTAGAGCGTCGCGCCCGGCGGCACGGTCTCGATCTCGAGGCGCGCCGGGATGGGATCGAGCTTGAAGAACAGCGGCTTCGTCTCGGCGATGTCGACGTCGACGACGCGCGTCTGGCCCTGGTAGTTCTCCTTCGTGACGTCGATGCGGTAGCGGCCGCGGGGGATCTCGAAGTTGTTGGGCGCCTGGCCCGCGATGTCGATCGCCGCGGCGGGCGCGCCCGCTCCCCCGCCTTCACGGCGGATGCGCACGGCGACGCCGTCGGGCACGGTGTTGATGACGAACGTGCTCGGGCGCTTGTCGATGCTCTCGATGCGGTCCTTGGCGAGCTCGACGAACTCGCCGCCGGGGTTCTCGCTCGTGTAGCGCTCGTAGTGCGCGCGCGCCTCCTTGAGCCGGCCGAGCAGGTACTCGCACTGGGCCATCATGAACAGCGCCGCGGGCCGCGACTTGAGGTCGTTGGCGGCCTGGAACTCGACGAGCGCCTGCTCGTGCTCGCGCGCGTCGAAGAGCTTGAGGCCCATCTCGTAGTGCGAGCGCGCTTGCGTCATCGCGTCGTCGGCGCGCGCGGGCCGCGCCAGCGCGGCGAGCCCGACGAGCGTAACCAAGGCCAACCGAAACACGAAGGGCGCCCGCACGTTCAGGGCCCCGAGGATACCAGCAACCGCGTCACTATTCCGGGTAGGCCTCGCGCGACCCCGACGGGAGGACGCCACGTTTCACCGAATCCGAGGTCGCGCCCTGGACCTTGGCAGCCGCGGGCGCGGGCGCGCGGTGCTCGATGCGTGCGCGAGCGTGGGGCGAAGCCGGCCGCGCCGGCCGGTCGGTCGCGGCGGGACTGGCGAGCGGCGGCGCCTCGACCGAAGGCTGCACCGCGGGAGCAGCCATAGCCGGCGCCTCAGTGGTGGCCGCGGCCGTGGCCGTGGAGCTCTTCGCTGAGGGTGGCTTTATGTCGCCGCCCGACGGCCGCGAGAGGGCCAGGGAGACGCCGATGCCGAGCGCGAGGGCCGCGGCGAGGCCGAGGTGCCAGCGACGCGGCGGCCCCCCGGACCCTCTCCGGGCTGCTCCGCCTCCGGCGTCAATGACGAGCGGCGACCCGACGTTCTGGTCGCCGGCCAGCA
>DASZFV010000365.1:0-1598 GCA_035939455.1 Polyangia bacterium | reverse complement strand
CAGCGCGGCGGCGAGCAGCACGCGCCGCCCGAGGCGCTCGCCGAGGAAGAGCCGCGCGAGGAGCAGCGTGAACGGCGCCTCGAGCGCGAGGAGCAGCGATGCCCGCGCGGCGTCCGTGCGCGCGAGGCCGGCGACGAGGAGCGCGGGCGCCGCGGCCGCGCCCACGAGCGCGACGAGGACGAGCCGCCCGCCCGCGCCGCGCAGCAGGGGCCACCCGCGCTCGCGCTCGCGGCGGGAAGCGAGCGCCGCGAGCCAGCTCTCGAGCCCCGCGCCGAGGTAGAGGAGCGCGCCCACGACGACGGGCCCGGTTTCGCCGCTCGCGGCCTTGATGAGCGGCGTCGTCGCGCCGAAGAGAAGGGCCGCGAGGGCGGCGAGGCCCACGCCCCGCCCGAGCCGCCGCGAGGCGCGGGTGGTCGTCGCCGGGTCATCGTGGGAGTCCATTGAAAGAGGTTTCTCTCGCGCCGGTTGTGCCGTAAACAAGTGTGGCACCGAAATCAACGGAGGTTCCCATGTCCCGCGCCCGCCCGCCCGCCGTCCTCGCGCTCTGCGCGTTCTTCCTCTCCATCTCCCTGGCCGTCGGGTCATTCGGGCCCGCCTCCGCGCGCGCCGCGACGCCGGCGCGCGGCCCCGCCAAGACGACGGGCAAAGGCACGACGACCGCCTCCGGCCTGAAGTACTGGGATCTCAAGAAGGGCACGGGCGCCGTGGCCAAGACGGGAACCGTCGTGAAGGTTCACTACACGGGCTGGCTCACCGACGGCAAGAAGTTCGACAGCTCCGTCGATCGCAACGAGCCGTTCGAATTCAGGCTGGGCGCGGGCATGGTCATCCGCGGCTGGGACGAAGGCGTCGCCGGCATGAAGGTGGGTGGCAAGCGTCAGCTCCAGATCCCGCCCGATCTCGGCTACGGCGCGCACGGCGCCGGGGCCGCAATTCCGCCCAACGCCACGCTCGTCTTCGACGTCGAGCTGCTCGGCGTCAATTAGGCGCACCGCCGACCAGACTCCGCGGACCGGGACCTCGCACCTTGGCCGAGACCGTCCACACGTTTCACGCGCTCGCCTTTGTCGAGAACTTCTCGCTCAAGGACCTGGCGGCGCTCTATCCCGAGGCCAAGCGCACGCACCATCAGCTCTGGTACGCGGCGGCGTCCGGCGGCACCGTCTTCTTGTTCGCCTCGGGCGCCGTCGTCTTCCAGGACGTGGGCCAGGCGGGCCGCGAGATGGAGGTGCTGCGCTTGCGCCGCGCGCTCCCGAAACTCAGTGACGCGCAGGTGCTCACCGAGGAGTTCTCGGTGCGCGAGGTCCCGGGCGCGCGGCCCGACATCCAGGGGGGCGTGCTGCTCCTCGATGAGCTGACGTTCGAGCGCGCGGGCGTCGTGACGCTCACGATCGCGCAGAGCGCGGCCATGGAGTACTACGAGCGCATCGTCGACCAGATGTTCACGGAGACAGACCGCCTCGTGGAGCGCCTCGAGAAGAGCGGCACGATGCCGGTCTTCACGCGCAAGCTGCACCAGTTCATCGGGGCGGCCATCGGGACGCGCAGCGAGGTGCTCTCCGTCCTGCACCTTTTCGACAAGCCCGACGCTGCTTGGG
>DASZFV010000364.1:0-3132 GCA_035939455.1 Polyangia bacterium | reverse complement strand
GAGCGTCGAGGATCCGCGGCTCGCGCTCTTGCGAGCGCGCGTGCGCGACGTGCCCGACTTCCCGAAGCCGGGCATTCTGTTCCGCGATCTCACGCCCCTCATGGGCGACGGCGCAGCTTTGTGCGCGTGCGTCGCCGTGCTGGGCGAGCGCGTCGCGGCTCACCGGCCTGACGTCGTCGTCGCCGTCGAGTCGCGTGGCTTCATCTTCGGCGCGCCCGTGGCGGCGGCGCTCGGCGTCGGGTTCGCACCCGTTCGCAAGCCGGGCAAGCTGCCGTCCCAGACGCTCCGGCGGACCTACGATCTCGAGTACGGGACCGATTCGCTGGAGATGCACGCCGACGCCGTCAAGCCCAGCGCGCGCGTCGTGATCGTGGACGACCTGCTCGCGACGGGTGGCACGGCGGCCGCCACGGTCGAGCTCGTGCGGGAGCAGGGCGCCATCGTCGTCGCGGCCGCCTTCGTGGTCGAGCTGACGTTGCTCAGGGGCCGGGCGCGCCTGCCGGGCCTTCCGGTCGACGCCCTGATCGCCTTCTAGAGGCGAGCTTCCAGTAGGCGCCTGCGCCGACGACGATGGCGGTATAAACAACGGCCACGGGGCGGTTCGTCCAGGCCATGGCGGCCAGCGAGACGAGGGCGAGGACGAGCGCGATGGTCGGGAACCACGGGTAGGCCACCGCTCGGAAGGGTCGGGCGAGGGCGGGCTCGCGGCGGCGCAGCGTGAACAGCGCCACCATTGACAGCGCGTAGAGCGTGAGCGCGCCGAATCCCGAAAGCACGATGAGATCGGCCGTGCGGCTCGAGAGGATCGCCGTGATGCCAAGGACGGCGTTGACGACGAGCGCCGCGGCCGGCGTGCGCGTGCGCGGGTTGACGCGGCCGATGAACGCGGGCGCGTATCCCATGCGGCCGAGCTCGAAGGCGGCGCGGCCCGCCGCGAGCAAGATGCCGTGGAACGAGGCGACGAGGCCGAAGAGACCCACGGTGACGAGCAGGTGGAACATCGGCCCGCGGCCGCCCACGACGTGGCCGAGCGCGAGCGGCAGCGGGCTGTCGGAGGGCGCGGCGCCTGGCGACGGGTAGACGACGGCGGGCCAGCCGGCGACGCCCACGCTCGTGGCGAAGACGCCGAGCGCGAGCACGACGAGCGTCGCGATGGCCCAACCGAAGCCGCGCACGATGTCGCGGTGCGGGTCGCGCGCCTCCTCGGCCACGTTGGCGACGCCCTCGATGCCGAGGTACATCCACACGCCGAAGGGCAGGCAGGCGAGGGCGCCGCCCCAGCCGTGCGGCAGGGCGTCGCGCGCGAAGAGGGCCGCGTCGAAACGCGGCGCCGTCACGGCTACGAACAGGAGGAGCTCGCCGACCGCGGCGATCGTGACGGCGAGCTCGAAGACGGCCGCCTGCTTGACGCCCCAGATGTTGAGCGTCGTGAAGACGACATAGGCGACCACCGCGATCGCCGCGGGCGGCGCCGCCGGAAAGAACAGGTTGAAGTAGGCGCCGATGGCGGCCGCGATCGCGGGCGGTGCGAAGAGAAACTCGACGAGCTGCGCGACGCCCAGCACGAGGCCGCCCGTGGGGCCGAAGGCGCGCAAGCCGAAATCGAAGGCGCCTCCCGCGCGCGGGATGGCGCACGCCAATTCCGTGTAGCTGAAGATGAACGTGACGTAGAGAATGGTGGCGACGACGATCGCCGCCGCCATGCCGCCCGTGCCGCCGAGGGGCAGCCCGAGGTTCCAGCCGAAGTACATCCCCGAGATGACGTACCCGACGCCCAACCCCCACAACATCACCGGCCCGAGGGCTCGCTTGAGCTCCGACATGGTCTGAGATGGGGACCGCTCGAGGACGATACGCCCCCAGCCCCACGGGGTCCATCCACCTCGGCAACGCGCGCACGGCCTTGCTCGCGTGGCTCGACGCGCGCGCCGCGGGCGCGGCCTTCGTCATGCGCATCGAGGACCTCGACCGCGCGCGCGTGCCGGCAGACGCCGAGGCGCGGCTGCTGGACGATCTGCACTGGCTGGGGCTCGACTGGGACGAAGGACCCGAGCGGGGCGGCTCCCTGGGACCTTACCGGCAGAGCGAGCGCGCGGGGCGCTACGCCGAGGCGATCGCCCGCTTGCTCGCGGCGGGGCGCGCCTTCCCGTGCGCGTGCTCGCGCGCGGACGTCGCGCGCGCCGCGAGCGCGCCGCACGGCGCCGACGACGAGGGGCCGCGCTATCCCGGCACCTGCCGGGCTCTGCCGGCGGCCGAGGTCGAGGCGCGTGCCGCGGCGCACGGCCGCTCGCCCGCGATCCGCTTCGAAGGTCGCTGCGACGCGCTCGACTTCAACGACGAGTTCCGCGGCGCCGTCGCGACGGGAGCCGGCGGGATCGACGACTTCGTTCTCCGGCGTGCCGACGGCACGGCGGCCTACCAGCTCGCCGTCGTCGTCGACGACGCGGCAATGGGTATCACGCGCGTCGTGCGCGGCGACGATCTGCTGGGATCGACGCCGCGCCAGCGTGCGCTCTACGCGGCGCTCGCGCTCGCGGCGCCCACCTTCGCGCACGTCCCGCTCGTGCTCGCGCCGGGGGGCGAGCGTCTCGCGAAGCGCACGCGCCCGACCTCGCTCGCCGACCTGCGCACGCGCGGGGTCGCGCCCGAGGCGGTCGTGGGCGCGCTGGGCGCATCCGCCGGGCTGTGCGCGCTCGGTGATCGACCGCGCGCGTGGGATCTCGTCTCGGGCTTCTCGCTCGCGCGCATCGCGCGCGAGCCCGTGGTCGTGGACGCGGCCATGCTCGCGACCTGACGAGGGCGCCGTCCCTGGCGAAGACGAGGAACGTCACGGGCCCGTCGTTGTCGAGCTCGACCGCGCGCCATCGACGCTCGCCTGGGCGCGGGTCGCGCGCTGGACGACGGTCTTCACGGCGCGGGCCCGAACGCGAGCGGCAGGACGGCGCGCGACGCGGCCTCGATCTCGGCGAGCACGGCGGACGTCGCGCCGAGGAGCGCCGCCTTGCCGGCCTCGATGTGCGCGCGCGCGTCGTCGTCGAGCTCGGCCGGCAGCTCATCCTCGTCGACGACGTCGAGCCGGCCGTCGGGCGTCGCGAGGACGTCGACGGTCAAGTCGCGCCAATCGAGCCGCTC
>DASZFV010000363.1:0-2815 GCA_035939455.1 Polyangia bacterium | reverse complement strand
GCGTGCAGCTTCATCTCGGGCGTGTCGACGTCTTGCCACGGGCGCCCGGCGACGTCGTGGCCGACGACGAGGCCGCGCGCGGCCGCCACCTGCACGCCCTCGGTGAGGGAGGGCTCGGGCAGGCCCTCGAGGGCTTCGACGAGAGACGGCGACATGACGAACAGGCCCGCGCTCGTCGCCTTGTAGGCGCCGGCGCGCAGCCCCTTGCCGATGCGCACGACGGCGTCGCCCGAGAGCTGCACCTTCGTGGCGTCGTCGATGTCGAACACGCGCGCGAGATCGCGATCGACGCACAGGACCGTGCGATCGCCCGCGGCGGGCACGGCCACGAGCTCGCGCACGAGGCCGGGCGCCACGATCTGGTCGGCCATGACGAGCAGCGTTCGCTCCGTGACGAAGGCGCGCGCCGCGAGCGCCGAAAGCCCGTTGGGCCTCTCGAACGCGGGGTTGTCGAAATAGGTGATCTGCCGCTTGAAGGCGGGGCGAACCACCGAAGAGGCCGCAACGTGCTTGCGGAGGAGGACGTCTTCGTGGCCGACCACGATGCCGACCTTCTGGACGCCGACGCTCTCGAGCATCTGCAGCGTGCGCTCGAGGAGCGTGCAGCGGCCCACGGTCGCCAGGCAGTTTGGCCCGGCGTGGTCGCCGATCTTGACGCCCTTGCCGGCGGCGAGGATGAGCGCGCGGGTGATCATCGTGCCAATTCCAACAGCAAGCCCCAGGCCATGACGCGCGCCAAGATTATGCGGCCAGGCCGCCTCCGTCAGCCAATTGTTGCGCGCGCGCTACTTGCCGCTGGCGACGGCGCGCGGCATGGCGCGCACGGGCTCGGCGCGGAACGTCAGCTGGTAGACCGAGTTCTCGGTCTCGACGAACAGCGTCTCGCTGCCCTCGTCGCCGAGGACGCGCTTGACGGGCGTCGTCACCATGCGGTGGCCGTTGGGATCGCGAAAGATCACCATGCCGCGCCCCACACTGGGATAACTGATCAGGTACCCCGCGTACGTGCGGCCCACGCCTAGAGAAGCGCGCTCGCGACCATGATCGCGAATCTTGCGGGCGGTGACGCTGACCAAGGTCGATCCCCTCCCCGCATGGTAGCACAGCGGTGAAAATTCGCCGCTCGGCGTCGCTGCGACAAACAGCCACACCCGGCAGACCTGGAGTGACGACCCGGACCAAGACCGCGCGCGCTAGCGCGGTGCGGCGCCACGGAAATCGAGCACGGCGTCCGCCAAGGCTGCCGCGACACGATCCTGTCCCGCGGCTGACACGAGGATCGCGCGATCGAGCGCGCTGTCCAGAAACCCGAGCTCGACGAGCACGCTGGGCGCGCGCGTGCCGCGGAGGACATCGAGGGACGCGCCGCTCTGGCGCACGCCGCGCGCGAGGTGGGCGCCAAGCGCCTCACGAAGACGTCGCTCGATCGCGCGCGCGGCAGCGACCGAGCGTAGCGCCGCCGCGCGGATCGCGTGCGACGCCCACAGACCCGCGGGGCCGGTGGTGGCGAGCGCGGCCAGCGTCGCATCGTCCTCGACGTCGTCGGGGGGCAAGACGTAGAGCTCGAAGCCGCGCTGGCTGCCCGGGGTCACGCCCGGCGGCGTCGCGTTGGTGTGCAGGCTCAAGAACAGATCGGCGCGCGCGTCGGCCGCGCAGCGAGAGCGCGCGCGAATCGGCACGAGCACGTCCTTGTCGCGGCAGATCACGACGCGAACGTCGGGCGCCGTCTCGAGGCGCGCGCCGAGCCTGCGCGCGAGGGCGAGCGTGACGTCCTTCTCGAGGAGGCCGCCCTCGACGACGGTGCCGAGGTTCGAGCCGCCGTGCCCGGGATCGAGCGCGACGACGAACGGCGCCGCCTCGGCGGACGCGCGCGCCGCCGGCGCCGGCGCGCAGACGAGCGCGAGCGTCGACGCGAGGACGAGCGACGCGGCGAGCCCCGAGGGGCGTGCTCCCGAGGGCCGTTCCCCCGAAGGCGGTTCCCCCGAAGGCGGTTCGCCCGAAGGCGGTTCGCCCGAAGGTGGTTCGCCCGAAGGTGGTTCGATCGCCGTCCACATTGAACGGACCGAGCGTAACACCGCCCGGTGACGGGCGCGCTTTTCGAGCGCTATACTGCGGCGGCCCGATGCCCACCGCAGCGACCCGCGCGCGCCCCGGCAACTTGACGGCGTCGCTCGTGGCCTTCGCGTTCCTAGAGCTCGTCTTCAACCGGCTCGCGAACCGGCTGTTCTTGCCGCAGTCGCCCCTCACGGCGGCGGGCGGGGGCTCGTCGGTGGCGCGCGCGCTGGCCGCCTCGGGGCCGATGCTCTTCCACCTCACGGGCGTGCTGGGGCTCATCATGTTGCTCGCGGCCCTCGTGGGGCTCTTGCGGCGCGGCGAGCTCTTCCCGCGCCCGATGCGCGTCTCCGTCGGCGTCATCGGCCTGGTGTTCTGGCTGCTCGCCGCGCGGGCCGTCATCTTCGACGCGCTCCTGTCGCGGTTCTCTCTTCACCTCGCGATGAGCTTCGGGTTCCTGTCGCTGCTCGTCGGGATCGCCGTCCTCGCGGCCGCTCTGCGGACGCGCGTCAAGGTCGGCATCTTCCTGTTCGTGGTGCCGGGCACCCTGCACGTCGTGGCCCTCATCGGTGACCGCATGGGTTGGCTCACGAGCGCCCTCACGCCGCCCGTCGTCGCCCGCGGCGGCGAGCTGGCGATGCTCGCCGCGTGCCTGGCTGCGCCGCTGTTACTGCCCCCGAGGCCCGCGCGCGAAAGACCGTGGCGGCGCCCGCTCACGGCGGCCATCACGCTGACGGCGGCCCTCGTCGTCGGGCTCGGCGTC
>DASZFV010000362.1:0-10917 GCA_035939455.1 Polyangia bacterium | reverse complement strand
ATTCCTCGGGCGTCTCGGTCACGAGCGCGAGGGCGTGGATGGGGCCGCGCATGGCGTCACCGAGCGCGGCGTAGACGAGGCGGTGCCGTTCGACGGGGCCCTTCCCCACGAAGGCCGCCGAGACGACCGTCGCGGAGAAGTGGTCGCCGCCCCCCGTCGTGTCGGTGACGGCGACGTCGGCGTCGGGCAGCGCGGCGCGGATGCGCGCGCGGATGTCGTCGGGCGAGATGGCCATCGAGGCGATCCTATACCACGCGGTTCCCCGCGCGGGCCGCGCGGGGCCGGCGCCGACGTATAATTGACGCTCATGAGGCTCGGGACGCGCGTGACCGTCGTGACGACCGTGCTCGTCGCGGTCGTGCTCGCGGCGTCGGGGCTCGGCGCGTTGCAGGTGCGGCGCGCCGATCTCGAGGCCGATCTGTCGCGCGAGGCGCGCGAGATCGCCGCGGCGCTCCGGGCCGGTCTCGAGCCGCTCGACGCCGAGGGGATGACGGAGACGCTCGAGTGGCGCGCTTATTCGGCGCGCGAGAACAACGAGATCTTCCAGCTCGAGATCCTCCGCGTGGGTGACGAGAAGCGCACCGACGATCCGGCCTGGCTGCTGCTCATGCAGGGCGCGGAGATCGAGGACGCGCCAGTGGGACGCCTCTTCGACTCGGCGTCGGGCGCGCGCTCATTCGCCATGGCCGTGCCCCTCTACGACGCGGCGGGGCTCGAGCTGCCGCGCCGACACCCCGCGCGCAAGGCCGTCGCCATGCTGGGCATGCGGCGCGACGCGGGGTTCATCGGCGCCGAGATGTGGGCCACGGCGCGGCGGCTCTTCTCGCTCTTCATCCTCGTCGTGGCCGTCGTCGGCGTCGTCGTGAGCTTCGCGCTGCGCCAGACGGCGGTGAAGCCGCTGCGCCGCCTGCTCGAGGGCATCGACGCCGTGGGCGAGGGGGATCTGTCGCGCGTCATCCTCGCGCAGCGGGACGACGAGATCGGCACGCTGGCGGGCCGCTTCAACGCCATGACGGGCTCGTTGCGCGAGGTGCGCGAGGAGGGTCAACGCGGCGCCGAAGCGAGGCTCGCGCTCGAGGCGCGGCTGAGGCAATCGGAGAAGCTCGCGACCATTGGCCAGATGGCCGCCGAGATCGCGCACGAGGTGGGCACGCCCCTCAACGTCATCGGCGGCCGCGCGCGCGCCATCACCAAAAAGGCCGGCGACGCGGGCGAGATCGCGAAGAACGCCGGTATCATCGGCGGCGAGGTCGAGCGCATCACGAAGATCATCCGCCAGGTGCTGGATTTCTCGCGTCAGCGCGGGCCCACGGTGACGCGCGTGTGCGCGCCCGCCATCATCGCCGAGGCGGTCGAGTTCCTGGGCGAGACGACGCGGCGCCAGGGCATCGCCGTCGACGTGAGCGCCGCGCCCGCGGACCTGCCGGACATTCCGGGCGATCCCGATCAGATCCAGCAGGTGTGCTTGAACCTGCTCATGAACGCCATCCACGCCATGCCCGGCGGCGGCACGCTGCGCGTCGCCGCCGCGCGCGTCGTGCGCCGCAAGGGAGGCCTCGATCTGGCGGCGCCCGCCGAGTACGTCGTCCTCGAGATCTCGGACTCGGGCTCCGGGATTCCGGAGGCGCACCGCGACAAGATCTTCGAGCCCTTTTTCACGACGCGCGACGAGGGGCAGGGCACGGGCCTCGGCCTCGCCGTGAGCAACGGCATCGTCAAGGACCACGACGGCTGGATCGAGGTCGAGAGTCCGGGCGGGGCGGCCGGGAGTGGGGCGCCGGGCGCCGTGTTCCGCGTGTATCTGCCGACGGGCGCCGCGCCCGCGGACGGAGCCGTCGTGGCCGGCTCGCCGTTCGACACGTCTCCGGGGCTGACGTCCCCCGGCCTGGCGAGGGCGCTTCCGGCCGCGGACGCCGCGCTTGCCCCTGCCGATCCGATGGGCAAGGATTGAGCGTGGCCGACGCCGCCCAGAGCATCGCCGAGCGGGCGCGAGCGCGCGGCGCGCCGCGCGCGAGCATCCTCGTCGTCGAGGACGACCAGGCCATGCGCGACATGCTGCGCGAGGCGCTCGAGGAGGACGGCTACGCCGTCGAGGCCGTGGGCGGCGGGCGCGCTGGCGTCGAGCGCGCCAGGCGCGGCGGCATCGACCTCGTGATCTCGGACGTCAAGATGCCCGACCTCGACGGCCTCGACATGCTGCGCGAGATCAAGGCCGTGAGCCCCTCGCCGCACGTCATCACGATAACGGCCTTCGGCTCGATCGACACTGCGATCCGCGCCGTGAAGCTGGGCGCCTTCGACTACATTACGAAGCCGTTCGAGATCGACCGGCTCATCCTCTCGGTCGAGAAGGCCCTCGCCGAGCGGGCGCTGCGCTCGGAGGTCCTGCGCCTGCGCGCCGAGGTGCAGCGCAGCTACCGGTGGGGCGACATCGTCGGCAAGTCGCCGGCCATGCGCGAGCTGTTCGATCTCATCCGTCGACTCTCGGCTTCGGCGGCCACCGTGCTCGTCACGGGCGAGTCGGGTACGGGCAAGGAGCTCGTCGCCAAGTCGATCCACTTCAACAGCCCGCGCAAGGCCCGGCCCTTCGTGCCGCTCAACTGCGCGACCATCCCCGACACGCTGCTCGACAGCGAGCTCTTCGGCCACAAGCGGGGCGCCTTCACGGACGCGCGCGCCGATCGGGCCGGGCTCTTCGTCGAGGCCGACGGCGGCACGCTGTTCCTCGACGAGATCGCCGAGCTGTCGCCGGCGCTGCAGGCAAAGCTCCTGCGCGTCCTGCAGGAGGGCGAGATCCGGCCGCTCGGCGCCTCGCGGGCCGAGCGAGTCGACGTGCGCGGCATCGCCGCCACCAACAAGGACCTCGACGCGCGCCTCAGGACCGGCACCTTCCGCGAGGATCTCTACTACCGCCTCAACGTCGTCCACATTCACTTGCCGCCGCTGCGCGAGCGCGCCGAGGACCTGCTCGCGCTCTCGGACCATTTCCTGTCCGCGAGCGCGGCGCGCGCCGGCAAGGAGGTGCGCGGTCTGCACGAGTCGGCGAAGAAGGCGCTCCTCGCCCACACCTGGCCCGGCAACATTCGCGAGCTCGAGAACACCATCGAGCGCGCCGTCGCCTTGTGCGAAGGAGGGGTCATCGGCGTCGAGGACCTGCCGTTGGCCGTGCGGGAGCGGCGCGCCAACGAGCCCGACACGCTACAGACGGCCCTCGCGCGCGGGCTCACGCTCGCGGAGCTCGAGCGCGAGTTCATCCAACGCGTGGTGATGGCGGAGGGCGGCAACAAGACGCGCGCCGCGCAGCGGCTCGGCCTTGACCGCAAGACCTTGTATCGCAAGCTTGAGGAGTACGCGGCGGAGCCGGGCGCCGCCGCGGTCAAGGACGGAAGCCTCCCTGACGCCAAGTCCCACGAAGATACATAACAGCGGACACCTCCCAGAAGACACCGAGATGGCCAGCGCCGACACCGACCCTCGCGCCCTCGCGCCCGCCCCCGTGAGCTTCGAGGCGCTCGCCTCGGCCGGCGCGAGCTTGCTGCGCTCGCCCGTGTCGGGGCAGGCCTGCGTCTATTGGCGCGTGCGCATCAAGCAGCGGCTCACCGACCGTTCCCAGCTCGTCCACGAGATCGAGTCCGAGGAGGCCTTCGAGCTGCGCTGGGGGCGCACCGATCGGCCACACGACGACGTGCGCGTGCGCCTCGAGCCGGAGGCGGCGCGCATCCAGGCGCCGCCGGTCCTTCACCGCGAGGGCACGCCGGGCGCCGAGTCAGCCGCGAGGTATTTCGGTCTGGCGGGGCCGCTCTCGGTCGAGGAGGTGGTCATCCGCGCGGGCGAGGTGCTGTCGGCCGCGGGCATCCTCAGCGACTTCGACGCCGCCGTGGGGGCGGGGCCGCTGCGCGGCACGTCCCGTGGCCCCGAGCTGCACGAGGCCGTCCTGACGATCGAGTCGAAGAGCCTCGCGCCCGTGCTCCTGCCGTGGGCCCTCGGCACGGCGGCAGCGCTCATGAGCGGTATGGGCCTCGCGACCTACGCGGCCTGGCGCGCGCACCTGCTGCACCGGCCGAGCTTCCCGACCGCGGTCACGGCGCGCCTGCCGTGCCTGCTGGCGCCGCACGCACAGCTCCAGCCGATCGACGTCCCGCACCCGCGGATGCCCTAGGCGTCAGGCTGCGGACTTCTTGATCGCCGCGTGCCAGCTGTTGCCTTGCACGAACTCGAGGCGCGGCGTTCCACCCTGGAGCTGGCCGCACAGACGCTCCATGTCGGCGCGCGTCCAGTAGTGCGCGATGTGCGGCAACATCTGGTCGAAGACGATCGACTCGACGTTGCGGAACGACAGCGTCCGCAGGGTGCGATAGTAGCCGGTTCGCCACGGCACGAGCTGGATGGCGGGCCACGCGAGGGCCGTGACGGCCTTGGCGACGGCGTGCGTGACCTTGATGGGCGCGCGTGAGCCCAGCGCCCGGAAGGCCTGGATCGTGGGCAGGAGCAGCCGGTTGCCCTCACGCGCGTAGCACCAGAGCACCAGATCGCCGCCGGGGGCCACGCAGCTCCACATCCTCTGAAGCGCGGCCTCGTGGTCGGCGAGGTGGTGGAGCACGCCGAGGCAGGTGACCCGATCGAAGGTGCCGAGCGCCGCCCGGTCGAGATCGTGGGCGGACCACTTGTCGACGCGGGCGTTCGGAAACTCCGCGAGGTTCTGGCGTGCCGCCGCGAGGCTGCCCTCGTCGACGTCGACGCCCAGCACCGACGCGGCCCCGGCGCGCAGGTACCAGTACGGGTTACGGCCCATGCCGCAGCCCACGTCCATGACGCGTTTGCCGCGAAAGCTCTCGAGAGGGGTGGAGCCGAGCCAGCGCTGGAGCTGCCCCTGTGACTCCGGGAGAATCTGCGAGTAAGTCGCCCACTCGTAGCCGAACCGGTCAGGAGAGCCGGCTCGCGTGCGCTGATTGTCGCCGTCGCTCATGCGGAACCTCGGGCGGCCGAGGGCGACGCACGGTAGTGCCGCCTGTACCAGTGGTCCAGCACGAGCAGCGCCCAGAGCGGCTTGCCGTGATCGCGTTTCCTCTCCTGGTGTTCACGATGCCAGCTCTCGAAGACGCCGCGGTCGAGGAGGCCCGTGTCCCAGAGGGGCGAGCCGCCGACGACCGCCTCCGTGCGGGACCGCAGCGGGCCGCGCAGCCATCCGGCGAGCGGGATGCCGAAGCCCTTCTTGGGCCGGTCGATGATCTCGTCGGGGACTTTTCCGCGGGCCGCGAGCTTGAGCAGATACTTGCCGGTCCCGCCGCGGACCTTGTAGCGCGAAGGCAGCGCGAAGGCCATGTCGACGAGGCTGTTGTCGAGGAGCGGTGGCCGCACCTCGAGCCCGTGGGCCATCGAGGCGCGATCGACCTTGGCGAGCACCGAGCCCGGCATGTAGGTCGAGAAGTCGAGCGCCAGGATGCGCTGGAGATCGTCATCGGTCTCGGGCAGCCGCGCGTCGAGCGTGCCCGGGCGCAGCCCGAGCGCCGACGGGAGGGCGCGCGCGAGCTCCGGCAGGTCGACGCTCGACATCCAGCGCAGGTGGCGCGTGACCTGATCGTCGTCCCAGCGCTCGGTGAAGCGCCGCAGCTTCCACTCGAGGCTCTGATACCGATCGTCGATCGGGAGCTGCGCGATCGCGCGCGCGATCACGCCGGCTCGCAGCCAGGCGGGCGCGCGCGCGTAGAGAGCCGCATAGCGGTGCGCGCGGTAGGTCGGGTACCCGCCCCACAGCTCGTCGCCGCCGTCTCCGCCCACGACGACCTTGACGTGTCGCGCGGCCAACCGCGAGAGGAGGTACGTGGGTAGAAAAGAAGGATCGGCCATGGGCTCGTCCAGCTTGTCGAGCGCGTCGTCGAGCACGTCGAGGAGGTTGCGTTGGTCGAGCGTCTCGCTGATGAGCTCGAGGTCGAGCCGTTCGGCCATGAGGCGGGCGTACTTCGATTCGTCGAACGTGGCGTTCTCGAAGCCGATCGAGAAGGCCTTCATGCGGCCGCCGGCAGCGGCCGCGAGCGCCGCCACGCACGATGAGTCGATGCCACCGCTGAGAAAGATACCGACGGGGACGTCGGAGACGAGCTCGGCCTCGACGGCGTGGCCGAGCTCGCGCCACAGCCCCGTCGCGAGCTCCGCGTCGGTGCGTGGCGGCGCGGGCGCGGGAGCGCCGACACGCCAGTACGCCCGCGGCTCTTCGAGGTGACCGTCGGTCCAGACGAGCGTGTGCCCGGGCGGCAGCTTGCGCGCGCCGCGGACGATCGTCTCGGGCGCGTGCGCGTAGTCGGAGAAGAAGTACGACGCGAGGCCCGGCACGGAGAGCTCGGCGTGGACCCCGCCGTGCGCGAGGAGACTCCCGAGCTCGGACGCGAAGACGATGCCGCCGTCGGCGAGCGCGGCGTAGTAGAGCGGCTTGATGCCCGCGCGATCGCGCGCGAGGACGAGGCGCCGCGCCGCCGCGTCCCAGAGCGCGAACGCGAACATGCCGTCGAGCGAGGCGACGCCCGGCAAGCCGTGCTGCTCGAAGTGGTGGACGATGACCTCGGTGTCGCTGCGCGTGCGGAACCGGTGCCCATCGCGCTCGAGCGCAGGGCGCAGCGCTTGGAAGTTGTAGACCTCGCCGTTGTACGTGATGGCGACGGACCCGTCTTCGTTTTCCATGGGCTGGGCCCCGTCGGCGACGTCGATGATGGCGAGCCGCCGGTGCCCGAGCGCGACCTGCCACGGCCCCGCGTCGCGGAGCCACTGTCCTTCGCCGTCCGGGCCGCGGTGGGCGATGCGCGCGAGCATGCGCGGCAACGCCTCTGGATTCGCGCGCCGCCCGATGAACCCCGCGATGCCGCACATGAAGGGAAGGCGCTCTTAACACGCCCACCCCGGGTTGTCATGATTGCGGTTCGCCCGCGGAATCGTCTTCGGCTATAAGAAAGTCAGTGACCGCGCTCCAGCCCCAGGTCTCGATCGTCATTCCCTGCTTCGACGAAGAGGAGACGGTTGCCAGGCTCGTCGCAGCGCTCGACGACGCCGTGAAGAAGCTCGAGGCGGCCGGCCGGCCCACGGAGGTGATCGTCGTCGACGACGGCTCGAGCGACGACACGTTCCCGCGGCTGCGGGCCGCCGCCGCGACGCGGGCGTGGCTCCGCCTCGTGCGCTTCCGCCGCAACTTCGGGCAGACGGCGGCGATGGCCGCGGGCTTCGATCGGGCGCGCGGGCCGTACGTCGTGCCCATGGACGCGGATCTGCAGAACGATCCAGAGGACATCACGTTGCTGCTGGCGCGGCTCGAGGAGGGTTACGACATCGTCTCGGGCTGGCGCAAGAACCGGCGAGACAAGGCCCTCACGCGGCGGCTGCCGTCGACGATCGCGAACTGGCTGATCGGCCGCGTCACGGGCGTCCGCCTGCACGACTACGGCTGCACGCTCAAGGCCTACCGCCGCGAGGTGCTCGCGCCGGTTCGGCTCTACGGCGAGATGCACCGCTTCATCCCCGTCTACGCGAAGTGGTCGGGCGCGCGTATCACGGAGCAGGTCGTGCGCCATCACGCGCGCAAGGAGGGGAAGTCGAAGTACGGGCTGGCCCGCACGCTCAAGGTGCTGCTCGACCTCATGACCGTGAAGTTCCTCGGGGACTATTCGACGAAGCCGCTCTACCTGTTCGGCTTCTGGGGCTTCGTCTGCATCATCTTCGGCGTGCTGTCGGGGAGCGTCGTCTTGATCGAGAAGTACATCAACACGACGAACTACGCGCATCGGAACCCGCTCCTGCTCCTCGCGGTGATGCTGTTCGTCGTCGGCATGCAGCTCATTGGCATGGGCCTCGTCGCCGAGCTCCTCGTGCGCACGTACCACGAGTCGCAGCACAAGGCCGTCTACCTCGTGGGCGAGGAGGTCAACGTGCCCGCGGCCCCCGCGGGGGCCGTCGTTCCGTTTCCGACGGACGGGAAACGACCTGCTTAGCTCGATGGAGGTCGTGAACACGCCGCTGCCCGGAGTGCTGCTCATCAAGCCGCGCTTGTTCGGTGACGCGCGCGGGTTCTTCCTCGAGACATTCTCCGCGGCGCGCTACGCCGGCGTCGGCGTACCGGGGCCCTTCATCCAGGACAATGTGTCGCTCTCCCAACGCGGCGTTCTGCGCGGGCTGCACCTCCAGCATCCGTTTGGCCAAGGCAAGCTCGTGAGCGTGCCCGCGGGCGAGGTCTTCGACGTCGTCGTCGACGTGCGCGCGGGCTCGCCCACGTTTGGGCGCTGGTTCGGCGCCTCGCTGAACGGAGAGAACCAGCACCAGCTCTACGTCCCGCCGGGGTTCGCGCACGGTTTCTGCGCGCTGCGAGACAACACGCTGTTCTCGTACAAGTGCACGGAGCTCTACCACCGCGAGACGGAGCTCGGCGTGCGCTGGGACGATCCCGATCTCGCGATCGAGTGGCCGGTCGTCGGGCCTGCGGTGTCGGAGAAAGACGGTCGCCTGCCGCGCTTGCGGGAAATTCCGGCGGAGCGGTTGCCGCGTTCCGCGGGCCAGGACTAGGCTTTCCAGGCCTGTCGGGCGGCCGCGTAAACCTGGTGCACGACCGTGAGCGCGGCGTGCGCATCGCGCAGCGTCACGAGCGGGCTTCGCTTCGCCTCGACGGCCTGCACGAAGGACTCGAGCTCGAGGCGCCAGGAGTTGTCGTCGCCTGGGTACTCCCAGATGGTCGTCTCGGGAGGGCCCATGGACGGCTTCATCTTGTAGTAGCTCAGCTTCTCGACGCCGTAGCTGCCGCCGAGTCCCTCCGCGTGAAGCTTCGCGTCCCGTCCGAAGATCTCGAACGAGAAGGTGTTCTTCCATTCGGTCCAGGTCGCGTGCAGCCAGGCCACCTGGCCCTGCGCGGTCCGCAAGAAGAGAAATCCGTTGTCCTCGGCGGGCATGTCCCAGAAGAACGTCGCGACGTGGCCCTGGACGTCGGTGAAGTCGCCCAGGAACCAGCGCGAAAGATCGATGAGGTGAACGCCCTGGTCGAGCAGCTCGCCGCCGCCGGAGATCTCGGGGCGGGCGCGCCATTCCTTGTCGTAGCCCGGGCGGCCGCCGTGCCCGTAACGGGCGCGGATGAACATCAGCGGACCGAGCGTGCCCGATTCGAGCAACCTGCGCGCCTGCTGGAACGCCGGATGGTAGCGATGGTTGAAGCCGACCTGCACGGAGACGCCCGTTCGTGCAGCGGCGGCCATGATGGGAACCAGCTCGTCGGGGTGGCGCGCGGCCGGCTTTTCGACGAGGACGGCCTTGCCGGCCTCGACGGCGGCCATCGTCACCGGGGCGAGCGCGTCGTTGCTCGTCGACACGAACACCGCGTCCACGTCCGGCCGGTCGACCGCCTGCCGCCAGTCAGTGAACGCGGCCGCGCCGCCCGCCTGCGTGGCGAGGGATTGCGCGCGCTCTTTCACGGGATCCGCCACGGCCACGACTTTGTCCTCCGGTCGCAACGAGCGGAGTCGCTTTTGACCGATGAGCCCGCAACCGACGATGGCGAACCTCACGGCTCGCCCCAGTCTTTCCCGCGGTCCCTGGGGACGATTCGCCGCAAGGTGTAGATGTCGCTCCCTTCGAGCTCGGCGCGACGCCCGGGCAAATCCGACCAGGGGTCCCACACGGCGCTCAGCAGGCGGCCCGTGATCCCGTCGCTCTCGCTCGACAGCAGGAAGGCACAGAGCGCCGCGCCCTTGTCGAGGGGCGCGCCTCCGTCTGCTTTTTGTTTCAGCGAACGATCGTAGAACGCCTTGCCCACCTTGTCCGGTCCCGCCGCGATCACCTCGTCGAGGAGCCGCGTGTTGAGCGCGCCCGGAGCGATGGCGTTCACGTCGATCTGCGTGTCGCGCAGCTCCTCGGCGAGCGTCTCCGTGAAGCGGACCACCGCCGCCTTCGATGCTGCGTACGCGCTCAAGCGCGGCAGCGGCGCCGTCGCGCCTCCGCCGGAGAGATTCACGATCTTGCCCGAGCCGCGCCTGCGGAAGCCGGGAAGCACGGCGCGGCAGGGCAGGACGGTCCCGAGCAGGTTGATCTCGATGGCCTTCGCCCAGTCAGCCCAGTCGACCTCTTCGATCAACCCCTTGGGACCGTAGACGCCCGCGTTGTTGACCAGGCCGTCCAGGCCACCGAGCTCGCGTGTGGCGTCGGCGACCAGAGCCTCCACGTCCTTCGGATTCGAGACGTCCGCGACGCCGGCTGCCACCCGCTGGTCTCTGCCAGCTTGGCCGGCCTGCGCCCGAAGAGCCGCGGCTGCGTGCTCGGTCTGCTCGCGCGACCGCGCGCAGACCGCCACGTCGGCGCCCTCGGCCAGACAGCGCTCCGCCACCGCGAGGCCGAAGCCCTGACTGGCGCCCGTGATGAGGATCTTTCGCCCTTGGAGCTTCATCTGTTGGTCACCCTATCCGCTCGGCGTTCCGACGGCGACGTAATGGAGTCGCCCGTCGTCGGCCAGGTTGCCCGCCAGAAACCGGTTGGCGTCGAGTACGAGCGGGCGTCGCCCGAGGGCGGCGAGCAGGTCGGCGGTGAGCTCACGAAACGCCGGCCACTCCGTGGCGACCACGATCGCATCCGCATCGACGATGGCCTCGGCGAGGCTGGCGGACAGCGCCAACCCGGCTGGAAGCTCAGCGGACTTTTCGCGGATGGCCGGATCATAGGCACGAACGATGGCGCCCTGCTCGATCAACCAAAGGCAAAGGGCCACCGACTCCGACCGGCGCAACGTGTCGGTGTTCGGCTTGTACGTGAGACCCAAGACGGCGATCGCCTTCCCGTCGAGACTCCCGAGCAGGTCGGCGAGCCGTCGGCGGGCCCAGAGACGGTGGCCATCGTTGCTCTGCTTGACGCCCGCGAAGAGCGGCGTCGCGAAGCCCTCGCGCGCGCCGATGCCCAGCAGGA
>DASZFV010000361.1:0-4810 GCA_035939455.1 Polyangia bacterium | reverse complement strand
GGGCTTGCCGTCGGCCGTCTTGAGGGTCGGGTGCGCGAGCAGCGTCGCCGCGCCGGGTCGCGCGCGCGGCACGCGGTTGATGCCCTCGAGCGCGGGGAGGCGCGCCCAGCGCAGGTCGTTATCGCGCGGGTCGAGGAGGAGCGACGTCACGGGGTGGCCGCGACCCTCCGGCGTCAGGCGCGGTTTGAACGCGTCGGTCGTGAGGTCCGCGTCGGGGGCGCCCGTGAGCGTGGGGGGCGTGGGCGGCAACTCGACGGCCAGCACGTCACGGAGCGGCGTGAGCCCGTAGCCGCCGCTCGCGAACGACAGATCGCCGCCGATCATGGCGATGGCGCCGCCGCCCTCGACGTAGTCGCGCACGCCTGGCAGGAAGGGCTCGACGCCATAGGGCGCGAAGTTGAAGTTCTGAAAGATCACGAGGTCGAACGAGCGCAGCTGTTCCTCGAAGATCTCGTAGGTCGGGAACGGGATGAGAGACAGCTCGTCTCGGTTCCAGGGCTGCTCGTCGGTCTCCGTGCGCAGAATGAAGAACGAGACGAGATCGACGTTGGGGTCGCGGCGGAGCATGGCGCGCAGGAAGCGCTGGTCCCATGAGGGCCGCCCACAGAGGTGCAGGACGCGCACGCGGTCGCGGATCACCTTCACGGTGAAGGTCTGCTCGTTGTTGCTCGCGAGCGCCTCGCCCGCGAGCACGGGCGTCGCGACGCGGAAGACGAAGGTGCCGGGGTGGTCGGGGAGCCAGTCGAACGACACGCGCTGTTCGGAGTGCGCTCCGCGCAGCACGACCGGTCGGTTGGCGACGGGGCGGCCGTCGCGCGTGAGCGTGACGTCGATCTGGCGATCGGCGAGCCCCGTCTGGCGGATGACCGCCTCGATCGTCACGGGCGTGCGTACGAAGGCGAAGTCGTCGGCCAGCACGGCCGCGATGGACAGGTCACGCAGCTCGCCTTCGCCCAGGCCGATCGTGTCCACGGGCGCGCCCAGCGCCGCCAGGTCGGCGCGCGTGGTCGCGTCGAGCGGCCCCTCGCCGATGCGCCCCGTGTCGACGCCGTCCGAGACGACGACGACGGCGCCGAGGTCGCGGCCGGCGTAGCGCGCGCGCAGATCGCCGAGCGCCTCGCCGATGCGCGTGGCGTCCCCCGCGGGCACCGCCACGAGCGACGCCAGCGTCGCGGGCGCGAGCGACTCGCCGAACGAGTAGAGATCGACGTGGTGCCCGTCGCGCTCCCAGGCCGCGAGCTGCGGCGCGGCGCGCTCGAGCAACGCGCGCGCCCGCTCGGCGCGCGAGCGCCCGCCATCGGGCGGCCGCACGTCCATCGAGCGGGAGGCGTCGACGATGACGGCGACGTGATTCGGGACGTGGACGACCTGGCGTTGCTCGATCGTCGGCTCGAGCGCCGTCGCGAGCACGGCGAGGATGCCCGCGGCGCGCAGCGCGAGCAGCAGCCACCCGCGCCCGAGCCGCTCTTCGATGAGCGAGAGCGCCGAGAAGGCCAGGGCCAGCGCCGCGACCGCTATGAGCAACACGACGCCCAACCGGCCGAGGTGGGAGCCGGCGCCCAAGGTGACGTGCCAGTCATTAAATTGCCCTACGCCGAATTGCCCGCCGCCGAGCTCTCCACCGCCGAACGGGTTCATCGTGCGAACCGCCGCGTGCGCAAGATGTAGTCGATGTGCGCCTGCTCGGTCTTGTAGTCGAGGCAGAGCGCGTACATCACGAGGTTGACCCCGAAGCGAAAGGCCTGCTCGCGCTGCTCGTCACCGCCCGGGATCACCTCGTGCTCCCAGCGGCCGAAGCCGTCGCGCGCCAGCGCGCCCTCGAGATCGTTCTGCGTGTAGACGACGGCCAGGCGTCGGTCGCGCTCGACGCCCTCGATGTATGGCGCGGCCAGGATGCGGCCGGGGGCGCCGTGTAGGACGTAGAACGACTTCCAGAGCACGTGCTCGTCGGGGATGCGCGCGGGCAGCTCGCCCGGCAAGGTCTGCGCGAGCAGGCGCCGCACCGACTCGTCGAAGCCGCCGCCCGCGCGTCCCTCCGCCGAGTCGATGAGCAGGAAGCCACCGTACGTGATGTGGCGGCGCAGGCGCGCGAGGTCGGCCTCGGGGGGGAGCGCGAAGCCCCGATCGCCCGACAGCACGAGGAACGGAAAGCGGAAGAGATTGGGATCGGCGAGGCGCAGTGGCGTCGGCTCGGAGGCGGTCACGAGGCTCGTGCGCCGCACGAGATCCCACGCGAGTCGGCGCAGGGCCGTGGGCCGGGGATCGGGCAGGCCCGGGATGACGAGCCGTCCGAACCGGAAGAGCGAGTGCTCGCCGATGGCGAGCGCGGGCCGCGCGCGGCCGATGATGGCCGCGGCCGCGGCCGCGGCGCCGAGCGCCCCGAGCGCGCGCCGCGTGAGCGTGTCGTCCTTCAGGCCCACCGGTCCGCCCTCTTCGCCTCGCGGGCAGTTTCCACTACACTGCCCGTCCCATGCGAGCCGCTCGGCGGGTCTTGTTGGGAGTGGGGATCATGGTCGTGGCCAACTGGGGCGCGGCCGCGCGCGCCTCGTGGCCAATCCTCCCGATGCCCCACCGAGCGGCCCCCCCACCCGCCGTCGAGGCCGCGCCCGAACCCGCCGCCCCAGCGCCAACGCCCACGCCTGCAGTGGAGTTGCCCACTCCCGCCGTCACGGCGACGCCCGCGCACGTTCCCGCCCCGGCCGCGCCCGCCGCGCCCGTTCTTGTGCCGGCCACGCCCCCCGCGCCCGCGAAGGTCTTTCCGCGCCTCGCGCCCCCGACGATGTCGCACGCCCTGCAGTTCGGGCTCGCCATGCTCGCGGGCACCGGCTACCGCGGCATCTTCCCCTATCAGGAGATGATCGACTGCGGCCAGCCGCAAAAGCGCGTCTGCACGACGCGGCTCCCGACGTTCCTCGACGTTCAACCGTCCTTCGGCTTCGCTCGTCACTGGGACGTCCTCGTCGACCTGCGCTTCGGTCTCGAGCGGGACTTCACGCAGAACCGCCAATTCGCCGTCGCGCCGGGCGTCCGCTATTGGGTCGATCCCGAGGAGCCCACGAAGTTCTTCGCGACGGCGCAGGTGGCCTACGACATCACGCCGCAGAACGATCCGATGCTGCCCCACAACGACGATCTCGCGCTTCACAACTCGAACGGTTTCATGTTCGAGGTCATGCGCAACTTCGGCGCCTACGTTCAGCTCGGCGAGACCATCGGATTCGTGCGCTGGCTGCGCTTCGAAATCGATGCCGGCCTCGGGGTGCAGGCGCGTTTGCCTTGAGTCGGACACGCGGGCCTCTACGGTAGCAGACCCACGCGCGCGCCGCCCCGGCGCCGCTCCGGGTATGATGGTGCCGTCATGGTGAGCGCGCGATGATCGAAGTGCGGCGGCTCGAGCCGCGTGACGTCGAGGAGGCGAGCACGATCCTCTACGACGCCTTCGCGGCGGTCTACCGTCGCCGCGGGCACACGCCGCCGTTTCCCAACGTGGAGAGCGCCGTGTGGCTGTGCCGCGCCTATCTCGATCTCGATCCAGAAGGATGCGCCCTCGCGTCTGTTGACGGCACGACCGATGGTGTCGGCTTCGCCCATCTGCGCGGCGGCGTCGCGAGCATCGGGCCGCTCGCCGCCCGCCCGGGCGCGCGCACCGGCGTGGGCCGCGCCCTCATGACGCACTTCCATCGCCTCGCGCCGCACGCGGCCAGCGTTCGCCTCTTCCAGGACAGCTTCAATCCGGATTCGTTCGGGCTCTACACCCGCCTCGGCTACCGGGTCGTCGACGTCGCGCCTTATCTCGTGGCGGCGCGGCTCGCGCCGCCACGGGCGCGCCCGTCGGCCGTGCGGCCGCTCGGCGCATCGGACGTCGAGCCCATCGGCCGCTACGATCTCGCGCGCACGGGCGCCGATCGCGCGCGCGATCTGGCGCTGCTCGCCGCGACGGGCCGCGGCTTCGTCGTCGAGCGCGGTGACGCGCTCGCGGGCTACCTGTTCTACCGGGTGCTCCCCGCGCGCATCATCGTGGGACCTGCGCTCGCCGAGTCCGCCGAGCTGCTCGCCGAGCTCGTCGACGCCGTCGGTGATGCTCTGCCCGATCGCCCGGCCGTGATTCGCGCGTCGGCGGGCGTGCCCCTCGTCCTCGAGCGCGCGTTCGAGCGCGGCTTCCGCGTCGACCATCTCGGCAACCTCATGGCCAAGGGCCCGTACGCGCCGCCGCCGGCCCAGCTCTACGCCCTGTTCCCCGAGAGCCTTTGATAGAACCGCCCGCGGGTTGCCCCAGGCGTCAGCCTCGCGCCGCCCGCTGCCGTGCTATGGTCTGGCGCCGGATTTGGCGATGGACGTTCGCTGCGATCGCTGTCAGACGGAATACGAGCTCGACGATGAAAGCGTCGCGGGCGCTGGCGCCTCCGTTCAATGCACGACGTGCGGCCACACGTTCGTCGTCTCGCGCAACGGCTCGATCTCCGTCGGCTTGACGCCGCCGAGCGGCCTCGGAAGCGCCGAGACCACGTCGACGGGGCCGCGTCCCTCGCAGCCGTCGCTGTCGAGCGCGGGCCCCGCTGTGCCCGAGTGGGTGCTCGCGACGGAGGCGGGCCAAACCCATCGCCTGCGCGACCTCACGACGTTGCAGAAATGGGTCGTCGAGCGGCGCGTGAGCCGCGCCGATCGCGTCTCCCACCGCGGCGGCGCCTGGCGCGCGCTGGGTGATGTCGAGGAGCTGCGCCCCTTCTTCGACGTCGTCGATCAGGCCGACCGACAGACGGGCGCCGCGCGGGCCGCCGAGCCTTCGCCGGCCGTCGATCCCGGTCGCGCG
>DASZFV010000360.1:0-3021 GCA_035939455.1 Polyangia bacterium | reverse complement strand
GGCCTCGGTCCGCGCCGCGGCGCGGAAGCTCGCGAGCGTCTGGCGCAGCTCGCGCACGAGCGGCTCGAGCGCCTGGCGCAGCACGGCGTCGAGCTTGGCGGCAAGCGGCGTGGGCGCGGGCGTGCCCGCGGGCAAGAGCGTCGCATCCGAGCGCTTGGCCTGCTCGGCGCGGTCGAGGTCGGCAGCGAAGGTTTTTGCGATGGCCTGCGTGAGCTGTGCGCCTCCGCGCAGGATCGTCCGCGCGTACAGCGTCTCGCCCTCGCGAACGACGCAGACGTTCGTGCGCGCGTGACCGATATCGAGGATGACGCGCACGCGCGGCGGCGACGCGTCCGCCTCCTCGTCCTCCGACGCTGCTGACGGGGGCAGGAGCGTGCGGTACACGACGGGCGCCGCGTAGAGCGCGCGCGGGTGCGTGCCCTTGGCCTCGTTGGCGGCGATGAGCGCGGCGATGTCGTCGCGCTTCGCAGCGACGGCCAGCACCGACGAGCCCTCGGCGCTCTGCCCCACGACGAGGTGATCGAAGACGACGTCCTCGAGGGCGTGAACGATCTGCCCCTCGAGCTCGTAGCCGACGACCTGATCGATCTTGCGCGCATCGGTGAACGGCAGTTGCAGCAGGCGCACCGACAGCTGGTCGCCCGGCACGGCCAGGTACGGGGTCGCCTCGCGGGCCTGCGAGAAGCCCTCGCGCACGGCCTCGGCCTGGCGCTCGGCGAGCGGCGCGTCGCCCGAGGGCACGGCCGTCTCCATGAACCCGCGCAGCGTCGTCCTGCGGAAGCCTACCTCGAGGAAGGCCAGCTTCACCGAGAACGCGCCGAGGTCTATGCCACAGATGATGTGCGCCATGGGGTGCTATTCCTCGCGCCAGTATCGCAGGACGCCCGCGGCTTGCTCGGCGGACGAGTTGAGGGTGAGCGGGTGCGAGAGCACGCCCGCCGTGTCGACGATGACGGTGATCTTCTTCTTGACCTTGCCCGCCTCGCCGACGGCGACGATGCGGTAGGTGCGCGGCGAGCCGAACGTCGCGACAGAGTTCAGGTCGCCGACGTTGAGGGGCGGGAGTGAATGCAGGACCTTGTAGCGGGGGTCGTCGGGCATGACCGCCTGCGACGGGTTCTGCAGGATCGCCGTGAGGGCGGCGGCGCTGTCGAATCCGCTCGCCGAGGCGCGATCGCAGAGCACGCTCGCGATCGGATACAGGCGCGTGTCGTCGAGGATCGCGAGGTCCGTCGGCGGCTTCGTCTGATCGGGCATGGCGGCGGCGCGCAGCACGCCCATGAGGAGCGGCGTGCAGTCGCCGCCGTTCTTGTTGGTGATCGCCGAGAGGTTCACCTTGCAGCCCGCGCTGGCCGCCCCGGCGGCGCCCGGGAACGGATAGACCGTCAGGGAAGGCTCGAACGCCTCCATGAACCCGTCCGTCACGCCGCGCACGAGCTTGAGCTCCTCGATGGTATCGAAGGGATCGTTGTGGGCGCGGTACCGATCGTCGCGGTCGTCGTAGCGGTAGTCCTCGCCCGAGGCCGAGACGCCGTCGGGAGAAAAACCCTGCTCGTCGGTATCGGACCAGTCGATGATGGCGCGCGCAACGTCGGCGCGCGTCGCGAACTGCCCGTTCGTGTCGGACTCCGAGAACAACCGGTCGAACCTCCGCGAGTACATGAGCCCCATGAGGAGCCGGAAGACCATCTTCTGATTGTCCGCCTTCGCGTTGAATCCTCCGCCGCAGTTGACGTTGATCTTGCCGTCCTCGGGCGTGATCTCCGCGTCGAAGGTCCCCGACTTGAGCCCCAGCCCCTTCACGCCGTTGGTGTCGATGCCGATGAGGCTGCCGAGGCCGGCCACCTCCTCCTTCGAGCCGCTGAAGAAGCCCATGAGCGGGCCCGCGTAGTCGGTGACGCGCAGGCTGAACCCGAGGCCGGCCGGCGCGCCCGCGGTGTTCGAGCCGCCCGCGCCGGCCGCCCCCGAGGCGCCGCCGCCCATGGCGGCCCCGAGCATCTTCTGCGCCTGGCCCATGATGGGGTCGACGAACTGCTTCTGGATCTTGATGAGCATGCGCGCGAGGTTCACCGACGAGACCGCGAGATAGTGCGCGCGCAGCTCGTCGCGCGCGTTGGCCGCCTGCGCGGCGTCGACGTTCGTGCCGTAGGTGAATTGCCCCACGAGCGCCACCATGAGCGCGATCCAGGTCAGCACGAGCAGCAGGGCCACCCCGCGCTGTCGGTTGCGCGCCGGCCTCATAGTCCCAGCGTCTCCGTGACGCGGATGCGCGCGTCGGTCGAGTAGGTGACCTCCTCGCCGCGCTCGTCGATGACCGTGAGGGCGATGCGCACGTGCGACGGCAGGTACTGCGTGCCGATCGTGTGCGTGTTCCACTCGCGTTCCCACTCCTTCTTGCTGTAGTCGTAGAAGCTGAGCTTCACGCGCGCGACGTCGGGGCAAAGGACGTAGGCCTCGCCCGGGAGGACCTTGGGGTCCTCGGCCTGCAGGCGGCGCGTCTCGCGGCGCATGAGGTTCGTGACCTTGGGATCGTCGGGATCGCGCTCGCCGTAGTACGTGACGATCGAGGTGTCGCTCTCCGCGAGGCCGCCGCGCAGGCGCTGGTGCGCGAACGTCGAGAAAGACACCTCGTCGACCGACGCCTGAGAGGACGCCGTGAGGAACGTGCGCGTGTACGCCGACGGGCTCGTCTCGGACGCGAGGTAGGCCATCTCGAGCTCGCGCGACATGCGCATGAGCGCGACGCGCGCCGTGTGCACGCGCTCCTGGGTCGCCTCGAGCGCCCGCTTGTTCGCCGCCGTCTGGCTGAACGAGCCCCACATGATCGTCGTGATGAACCCGAGGATCGCCATCGCGAGCAGGACCTCGATGAGCGTGAAGCCCGCGGCGCGCGCTCGTCCCAGGGGGCGCCTCATCACTTCGGCCCCACGGGCGTGATCGAGGGCGCGCCGAAGAGACCGGCTGGGGACGTCGGGCTGCCCGCGCCGGGCGCGCCCGCGGCACCCGCCGCGGCGGCGCCGC
>DASZFV010000359.1:0-9835 GCA_035939455.1 Polyangia bacterium | reverse complement strand
AAAAGGAAACGTTGACCGCATCTGCCGAATTGGCGAATAATGCCGGCGCGTCTTCTGCTGGTGGGGGCTAGCGGACGACGGGAGAAGGGAGCTCTCGTCTGGACCAGCCTCAGCGTATGGGTAACTTAGATTTCAGGACCCGCGCCGGGTCCGCCATGATGCGCCG
This sequence comes from Polyangia bacterium, assembly GCA_035939455.1. Taxonomy (GTDB): domain Bacteria; phylum Myxococcota_A; class Polyangia; order Fen-1088; family Fen-1088; genus DASZFV01. The sequence goes on along the minus strand of DASZFV010000359.1, from coordinate 9,669 downwards.
CGGCCTCGGGTGCGCTTGGGCGTTGGCCACCGCAGCGGCGTTGAGCGTGACGTGCGCTTCGGCGCGCGCCGCCGAGCTCGGCGGCGCAGACGGCGACGTCGCCCTCGACGTCCACGGCTTCGTGAGCCAGGGCGCGATCCTGTCGACGGGCAACAATTACCTTGCGAAGTCGAAGCGGGGCAGCCTCGAGTTCGCCGAGGTCGGCGTCAACTTCACGAGCCAGCTCACCGACCGCCTGCGCCTTGGCCTGCAGCTCTTCACGCACGCCCTCGGGCCCGTGGGGAACTACGAGGCCCGCGCCGATTGGTTCTACCTCGACTACCGATGGCGCGACTGGTTCGGCATCCGCGCGGGTCGCGTCAAGCTGCCGTTCGGGCTTTACAACGAAACGAGTGACATCGACGCCGCGCGCGTCGCGATCCTGCTGCCGCAGTCGGTCTATCCCGTGTCGAACCGCGACTTCCTGCTCGCGCAGACAGGTGTCGAGATCTACGGCTACGTCGATCTCCGGGCCGCGGGGGCGCTCGAGTACCGCCTCTACGGCGGAACCATCTACGTCGACGTTTCGACCAATCCGGCCATCCAGTCCGTCGACGTGCCGTACGTCGCGGGTGGCCGCGCCATGTGGGAGACGCCGGTGCCGGGGCTGCGGCTCGGCGGCAGTGTGCAGGCCATCCGGCTCACCTTCCAGTTCGTTCCGACGATGGCCGCGGCGCCCGCGAGCGCCGGTCTGTCGGCGGTTCTCGGCGTGGGCTCGGCTGAATTCGTGCGCAGCAACCTCACGCTCGCGGCCGAGCTCGCGCAGTGGCGCGTCGGCGTCGACGCCGCTGACCTTGCGTTGTTCCCGCCCGGCACGAAACGCATCACCGTGAGCGAGCGTGGATATGTCTCGGCGACCTACCACGCCGCGCGTTGGCTGTGGCCCGGCGCCTACTACTCCGTACTCTTCCCCGACGAGGCCGACGCGACGTTCAGCGGCGCCTCGAAGGACATGATGCACGACTTCGCCGGCAGCCTGCGCTTCGACGTCAACGCGCACTGGCTGGTCAAGCTCGAGGGGCACTTCATGCACGGGACGGCAGGCCTCGACCCGACGCTCAACGACAACCACCCGGTCGACGCGCTGACGCGCAACTGGGTCGTCTTCCTCGCGAAGACGACGGCGTACTTCTGAGGCCACGATGCGCGCGGTCCGGCTCGGTGCCTTGCTCGTCGGCCTTCTGGCGCCGTGCGCGCTGCACGTCGCTGCGTCACGGGCGGCGACGGGCGTCTCGTTCCGCGTCGTCGTCAACCCGGGCAATCCGTCGAGCGCCGTCGAGCGGCGCTTCCTTGCCGAGGCGTTCCTCAAGAAGACGACGCGCTGGGCCGATGGGAGAGCCATCCGGCCGGTCGATCTGAACGGCGAGTCACCCGTTCGACAGAGGTTCTGCGAGGACGTGATCGGCCGGTCCGTCGTGGCCGTGAAGAACTACTGGCAGCAGATCGTGTTCTCGGGACGGGATCTGCCGCCGCCCGAGCTCGACACGGACGACGAGATCGTTCGCTACGTCGCCAAACACGACGGCGCCATCGGCTACGTTTCGGGCTCCGCCAACGTCGAACGTGTCAAGATCGTCACCCTGAGGTGAGGGGCATGCGGGTCACGATTCGTAGCAAGCTCGCGGCCATCGTCGTCGCCGCGGTGCTGGCCCTCGTCGTCCTCATCGTGGGGACGAACCTCATCGCGAACCGCATGCAGGCTGAGCTCGAGACGATCCAGGGGCGTTATCTGCCCAAGATGGATCTGGGGCCGCGCCTCGAGGCCGACTTCGAGCGCGCCCGGCGTGCGTTTCAGGACGCGGTCGGGTCGCACGATCTCGACGCGGTCAATGAGGCGCGCGATCGCAAGGGCGCCATCCTCGACGAGCTCGCGGCGGCGCGCGACTTCCTCGATCCCGCGCAGGCGACGGCGCTGCGCGAGGCCATCGAGGGCTACTTCACGACGGCCTTCGACGTGTCTCGCCGCCTCGTAGGCGGCGAGACGGGGGAGGCGCTCGTGGGTGCCATGGCGGCCATGCAGGCGAAGCAGGCGCTCGCGACGGACCGCCTGAAGATCGCGACGCGGCTCGATCGTGGCGAGCTGCGCGAGGCCTTTGGGACGATCGCGCGAACGCAAACCACCGTGGGACGGGTGCGCCTGGTGCTGAGCGCCGCCTGTCTCGCGCTGGTGATTTCGCTGGCGGTTTGGGTGGGGAGCGGCGTGCTGCGGTCACTCGGAGCCGTCGACGACGGTCTGCGGCGCTTCGGCAAGGGGGACTTCGCCCGTCCCATCGCCGTCGTGAGCCGCGACGAGCTCGGGGACGTCGCCGTTCAGGCCAACCAGATGGCCGACAGCTTGCGCCAGCTCATGGCCGAGCGCGATCGACGCGACTGGCTGAAGAACGCCCAGGCCGGCCTCGTGCGCGAGCTGCGCGGGGAGCTCGAGCCCGAGGAGGTCGCGACGCGGGCCGTCCGATTTCTCGCGCGCGCCGTCGAGGCTCCGGCAGCCGCGCTCTACACAGCCGACGCCGACGGCTCTTTTCGGCTCGCGGCCGAGCACGCCCTCGCGTCGGCGGGCGGCGGCGCCCCGGCGCGCTTTCGCATGGGCGAGGGGCTGGTCGGCCAGGCGGCGCGGCAGGAAGACTTGACGGTCGTCAGCGACGTGCCTACAGACTATATGCGCGTCCGGTCGGGCACCGGCGAGGGCGCGCCGCGGGCCATCGTCCTCGTGCCGCTGCCGCACGCGAGCCGCGTCGTGGGCGTCCTCGAGCTCGCGATGTTCAAGCCCTGGTCTGAGGGCGCGGCCGAGCTCGTTTCTTCGGTGCGCGACACGCTCGCGATCGCGATCGTCGTCGCGCGCGCGCGGGCCGCGACGCGCGAGCTCCTCGCGGCGACGCAGCGCCAGGCCGAGCGGCTCGCGGCGCAGGAGGAGGAGCTGCGGGCGAACAACGACGAGCTCGCGGCGCAGGAGGAGGAGCTGCGGACTGCGAACACGGATCTGTCGCAACGGACGGAGGAGCTCGAGGCCCAGCGGCAAACGCTCGCGCAGCGCAACGCCGACCTCGACGAAGCGCGCGTGCGCCTCGAGCAGCGCGCCGCCGAGCTCACGACGGTGAGCGCCTACAAGTCGCAATTCCTCGCGAACATGTCGCACGAGCTGCGAACACCGCTCAACAGCATGCTCCTGCTCTCGAACCTCCTCGCCGAGAACGAGGATGGAAGGCTCACGCCGCGCCAGATCGAGTTCGCGCGCACGATCTTCTCCGCCGGCAAGGATCTCCTCGCTCTCATCAACCAGGTCCTCGATCTGGCCAAGGTCGAATCGGGCCACCAGGAGATCGAGATCGGCCCTGTCCCCCTCGCGGACCTCGCCGAGCGCGCCCGTCGGGTGTTCACGCCGCTGGCGCGCGACAAGGGCTTGGCGTTCGCCGTCACGGTCGCGGCGGGGTTGCCCGACGCGATCCCGACCGACCGTCGGCGCGTCGAGCAGATCCTGACGAACCTGCTCGGCAACGCCATCAAGTTCACCACGAAAGGCGAGGTGACGCTCCGGATCGAGCCCGCGGGCGCGGACGCGCGATTTCGCCGCTTGGACCTCGAGCCGGGCGGCTGCATCGCGTTCGTGGTCTGCGACACGGGCCTCGGCATCGCACCGGAGGATTTCGAGCGCGTCTTCGCGCCCTTCGAACAGGTCGACGCGGCGGCGGATCGACGCTATGGGGGCACGGGCCTCGGTCTCGGCATCGCCCGGGAGCTCACGGCTTTGCTCGGGGGCGAGCTGCAGCTGCGGAGCACGTTGGGCGCGGGCAGCACGTTCACGTGCTTCTTGCCGCGAAGGCCCCCCGCGCAGCTGGCCGCGTCCGCGGGACCCGCGGCCATCGTGGAACCAAGCGGCGCCCAGAGCGGCCGGGGCCGGTCGCCAGCGGCATCGTCCCCGAAGGCGCACGCGTCCGGCGCCCCCACCGCCGCGGCGCCCGGACCGGGTGAGCCGTTCCTTTTGCTCATCGAGGACGATCCGGTCTTCGCCGCCACCTTCGGCGAGGTCATCGAGGGACAGGGCTTCACCTACCTCTTGGCGACGAACGGCCAGACCGGTTTGCGCGTCGCGCGCGAGCGGCGCCCGAAGGGCATCATCCTCGATGTCCGACTCCCCGACATGGACGGTTGGCGCGTCATGGAGAAGCTGCGCGCCGACCCGAGCACGGCTTCGATTCCCGTGCACTTCATCTCGGCGCTCGACGCGTCCGAGCGCGGGCTCGCCATGGGCGCGGTGGGTTACCTCACGAAGCCGGTCACGCGCCGTGATCTCGTGAGCGTCATCGAGGCGCTCGTGCCGCGCGCGGGGGAGCGTTCGGCACGCTTCCTCGTCGTCGAAGACGATGCCTTCACGGCGGATTCCATCGTGCGCGTGCTCGAGGCCGAGCGCCTCGAGACCCGCCGCGTCTCGAGCGCCGAGGCGGCGCTGGCCGTGCTGTCGCGCGAACGCTTCGACTGCATGATCCTCGATCTGTCGCTGGCCGACATGAGCGGTCTCGATCTCCTCCAGGCGCTCCGCGAGCAGCAAGGCGGGGCGGCGCCCAAGGTCGTCGTCTACACGGCGCGCGCTCTGAGTCGGCCGGAAACCAAGGCGCTCGAGGCCTATGCCGAGGCGATCGTGCTCAAGGACGGTTCGTCCGTCGAGCGTCTACTCGACGAGGTGCGCCTGTTCGTCCGCCGGTTCCAATCCGGCCCCGGCCGCGACGACGCACCGTCTCGCGGCCTCGAGCCTGCGCCTCCCGACGTGCGCTTCGAGGGGCGAAAGGTCCTCGTCGTCGACGACGACATGCGGACGGTCTACGCGCTCTCGGCGACACTGCGGGCGAAGGGCATCGAGGTCGTCGTCGCCGACACGGGCAAGGCGGCGCTCGAGGCGCTCGAGGCGCGGTCCGACATCGAGATCGTGCTCATGGACATCATGATGCCCGAGATGGACGGCTACGAGGCCATGCGCCGCATTCGCGCCGACGCACGTTTCGGTGCGCTGCCCATCATCGCCCTCACGGCCAAGGCCATGAAAGGCGACGCCGAGAAGTGCGTCGAGGCGGGCGCGAGCCGCTATCTACCGAAGCCCATCGACGCCGATCGCCTGCTGGCGCTCATAGCGGCCTGCCTCGGCGGGGCGGGGGAGGCGCGCGCTCGTGGCTGATATCGCGGTCGTTCCGACGCGCGCGCCCGCCCAGGACGACGTCACGACCATCGAGGTGCGTCTCCTGCTCGAGGCGATCTACGAGCGCTACGGATACGATCTGCGCGGCTACGCCGCCGCTTCGATCGGACGACGCGTGCATCTCGCGCTCGCGCGCTCCGGCCTGTCCGACCTCGGAGCCCTCCAGCACCGCCTGCTCACCGATCCCGACGCGTTCGTGCGCGTCCTCGGCGATCTCACGGTCCAAGTGACTGGCCTCTTCCGTGACCCGGACTTCTACCGCGCCATCCGCGAGCGCGTCGTTCCGATGCTGCGCACCTACCCACTCATCAACGTTTGGCTCGCGGGATGCGCGACGGGCGAGGAGGCGTACTCGATGGCCATCTTGCTGCGCGAGGAGGGGCTCTACGAGCGATCTCAGATCTACGCGACCGATCTGTCCGCCGCGGCCCTCGAACGAGCGAAGGAGGGTGTCTTCCCAGCCGAGGATCTCGCGGCCATCGTCGACGGCTACGGTCGATCCGGCGGCGGCGACACCCTGGAGGCCCACGCGACGGTGGCGTACGGACAGCTCGCCATCAAGGAGTCGCTGCGCCGCAACATTCTCTTCTTCCAGCACGACCTCGTGTCGGATCACGTCTTCGGCGAGATGCAGGTGGTCTTTTGCCGAAACGTGCTCATCTATTTTGGGCGCGCGCTGCGCGATCGGGTCATGCGCAAGCTCTGCGAAAGCCTCTGCTCGGGCGGTTTTCTGTGTCTGGGCGCGAGCGAGCGCATGGCGGCTGACGGCCGCGAGCCTTTCAGCGAGCTCGCGCCGAACGAGCGCATCTACCGACGAACGGGGGCGCCGTGAATCCCGAGCTCGCCGAGCGTCCCGCCGTCCTCATCGTCGACGACGTCGAGGCGAACCTCGTCGCGCTCGAGGCGCAGCTCTCGAGCCTGGACTGCGACATCGTGCGCGCGCGCTCGGGCAACGAAGCCCTCCGGCAGCTGCTGCGCCGGGAGTTCGCGGTCATGCTGCTCGACGTGCAGATGCCCGAGATGGACGGGTACGAGGTCGCGCGCCTCGCGCGAGACAGCCGCGCGACGCGTGACTTGCCCATCGTCTTCGTGACCGCCATGCACGAGACCGAGGAGAACCTCCTGCAAGGATACGGCAGCGGCGCCATCGACTTCTTGTTCAAGCCCATCAACGCGCAGGTCCTCAAGAGCAAGGTCCAGGTCTTCCTCGAGCTGCACGTCGGACGGCGGCGGCTGCTCGGCGAGATCGCGGCCCACAAGCGCACGCTCGCAGAGCTCGAAGCTTTCAACTACTCCGTCTCTCACGATCTGCGCGCGCCGCTGCGCCCGCTCGACGGCTTCTGCGCCGTGCTCGAGGACGACTACGGCGCCGCGCTCGACGACAAGGCGCGTGACTACCTGCGCCGCATCCGCGCCGCCGCGAAGCGCATGGGCGAGCTCATCGACGATCTCCTCGAGCTCTCCAAGGTGAGCCGGGCGCAAGTGCGCCGCCAGTCCGTCGATCTGACGCCCATGGTTCGGGCCATCGTGGGCGAGCTGCGGGAGCGCGAGCCCACGCGCGACGTCGAGCTCGTCGTCCCCGCGGCGCTCGAGGCGCGCGGAGATGCGCGGCTCCTGCAGATCGCCTTCGAGAATCTGCTGCGCAACGCCTGGAAGTTCACGCGGCAGCGCCCCCGTGCGCGCATCGAGGTCGGCATCGCGCGCGCCGAGGAGGCCGCCTACTTCGTCAAGGACGACGGCGTCGGCTTCGACCCGACCTTCGCGACGCGCCTGTTCCAGCCATTCCAGCGCCTCCACAAGGCGTCGGACTTCGAAGGCACGGGTATCGGGCTCGCGATCGTGAGCCGCATCGTCACGGGCCACGGCGGGCGAATTTGGGTCGATGCGTCGATGGGCGGCGGCGCGCGTTTCTCATTCACGCTCGAACCGCCGCGGAAGACCGGAATCGCCGGGACTCCGTAGGGGAAGCCCCTCGGCGGTCGACGAGCTCGCCCGGACGCGTCATCGCCCGCCCTCGGGCGCGCGACCACTGGGGGCTTGTCGGCAGGGCCTTTCGCGGGTATCTTAAAAGCCGATAGTGAGAATCAATCTCAACATCAAAGTGCGCCGCGCGCGGTCGTGGCTGGCTGTTGCTCTCCTCGCCGGTGGTCTCCTCGCTGGGTGCGCCGCGCGTCTGCCAGAGCCGAACGCCGCCGATGCCGTGCGCGCCGCCCGGGCGTGGCCCGGCACGACGGTGGGCGATCTGCACCGCGGCCGGCAACAGTACGTCCAGCGTTGCTCGGGGTGCCACGGGCTCATCGATCCGCATCGGGTCGAGGCGGCTCGCTGGCCGGGCTTCGTGAAAGAGATGTCAGGCCGGCTCAAGCTCTCCGGCGACGAAGTCGCCGACCTGACGCGCTACCTGGTCATCGCCTCGCAGTCGACTCAGACGCTCTGACGCGCCTCGCGTGGGTCACCGGCGACGGTCGAGCATGCCGAGCGGGCGTGGCACGCAAGCTGCTTTGCTGCGTGCCCATGACAGCAGCGACGGAGATTTCCGCGCCGAGTCGACCGACGCGACGGAGGAGGACCAGCCTCGCGCGCCGCAACGAATACGTTACGCGCTACTATCACTGCATCGCGAAAGTCGCGAAAGTCTTGCTCCGGCGACTGCCGCCGTCGACGGACCTGAGCGATTTGATGTCGGCGGGTGCCCTCGGGCTCATCGAGGCAGCCGGGCGCTTCGATCCGGCGCGCGGAGAGAGTTTCGAAGCTTTCGCCCGGATACGGATCCGAGGTGCCATGTTGGACGACATCCGCGTACGCGACAGCATGTCGCGCGACATGCGGCGCACTTGGCGGGCCATCAACCGCTCGACGAGCGTTCTCACGCAGAGGCTCGGGCGTGCGCCCTCCGAGCAGGAGGTAGCGGACGACGTTGGGCTGTCCCTCGACGAGCTGCGCAGGCAGCGCGCGCAGCTCGCCGGGGCGCGCGTTATCGGCCTCGACGACGCGGGTGCCGACCTGCTCGAGCGTGTCGCCGACCAGAGCGCCGACGATCCCCAGGAGCTCGCGGCGCGCCGCGAGCTCGTCGACCGGCTCGCGAGAGACATCGCGGCGCTGCCGCCCCGCATGCAACAGGTGCTGTCGCTCTACTACCGTGAGAGCTTGAGCCTGCGCGAGATCGGGCTCGTCCTGGGCGTCACGGAGTGCCGCGTCTGTCAGATCCACGGCGAGGCGACGAAGCGCCTGCGCGCCGCGCGCCACGGAGACGACGAAGTCCGGGAGGCGGCTTGATGGGGGGAACCGCCGCGCCCGGGGCCGCGATCGACGATGAGCAAACGGGTGCGCGCGTGCTGCTCGTCGACGACGAGCCCGCGATCGCGCGCAGCCTCGCCCGCATCCTGAGCGCCGCCGGCCACGTCGTTTCGACGGCGCGCAGCGGGAAGGACGCCGTCACGCTCCTGGCATCGTCGACGTTCGACGTCGTCTTGAGCGACATCCGGATGCCGGGCATGGACGGACTGACGCTGTTGCGCGAGATCCGCGCCAAGGATCTGGATGTTCCCGTCGCCTTCATGACCGGGAGTCCTGCCCTCGAGACGGTCATCGAGGCCATGGAGCACGGCGCTTTCAGGTATCTCATGAAGCCCGTCGACGGCAGGGAGATCGTCGAGCTCGTCGAGCGCGCGGCCCAGCTCCATAAGTTCGCCCGCGTCCGTCGCGACGCGGCCGACGCGCTCGGCAGCAAACGCATCGGCGACCGGGCCGGGCTCGAGGCGCGTTACGCGTCTGGAGTCGACAAGCTCTGGATGGCGATGCAGCCCGTCCTCTCGTGGCGTAACCGCTCGGTCTATGCCTTCGAGGCGCTCCTGCGCACCGACGAGCCGACGCTGCGCGACCCCGTCGACTTCCTGGACACCGCCGAGCGCCTCGGCTGCACGCGCGAGCTCAGCCGCCTCATCCGGCGGCGGATCGCGGGCGTGATAGCGGGCGTGCCCACATCAGCGAAGGTGTTCGTCAACCTCCACCCTTCCGACCTCGTCGACGAGGAGCTGTCCGCGCCAGACGGCGCGCTCACGGCGCACGCCCCGCGCATCGTCCTCGAGGTCACGGAGCGCGCGGCTCTCGACAAGGTGCACGGCCTCGCAGGCGCCGTCACGCGCTTGCGCGCGCTCGGGTTTCACATCGCGCTCGATGATCTGGGCGCTGGCTACGCCGGCCTGTCGAGCTTCGCGTTGCTCGAGCCCGACATCGTCAAGGTTGACATGTCGCTCGTGCGCGGCATCCACACCTCACCAATGAAGCAGAAGCTCTTCCATTCTTTCACGAGCTTGTGCCGCGATCTCGACGTCGAGCTCGTCGCCGAGGGGGTCGAGGTCGCCGAGGAGCGTGACTGCCTGAGCCGCCTGGGTGGCGACCTCTACCAAGGCTACCTCTTCGCGCGGCCGGCGCGGGGGTTTCCG
>DASZFV010000358.1:0-8998 GCA_035939455.1 Polyangia bacterium | reverse complement strand
CCGCCGCCCTCGAGCGCCGCGAGGTTCGCCTCGAGGGCGAAGCGCGTCGGGTTCTGCGTGCGCGAGTACTCGAAGCCGGTGTGCTCGCCGGGACCGCGCTGCGCGTAGGTCGACGTGAGGAAGATGGGCGTCATGACGGCCCCCGTCCGTGGCTCGGCGGGCTGGCCAGCGTGGATGGCGAGCGTCTCGATGTGGAGATCGGGACGACGCGCCCTGTGCGCGCGCGATTTCTTCACGGTCGCGTCCGCTCAGGACTTGAAGTGATCCTTCTTGCCCGGCGCCGTGCGGAAGTGATCGATGACGCTCTCCTCGAGGAGATCCTGCATCGTCTGGCCGCCGTAGCGCGCCGCGATGCGGTCGTCGTACTCGTCCGCGATGATGGCGACGTCGCGAATCGTCGTCGTGAGCTCCACCGGGTCGAGCGTCTCGCCGCCGAGCAGCGTGTGCGAGAAGATGACGACGTCTCCCGCTGGGACGTAGGCGAAGGCGCCGAAGCGCATGAGCGCGTTCATCTCGAGGAGCTGCAGCGCGAGCGGCACCTCCATCGTGACGCCCTTGACGAGCTGTGCGACGCAGCGGACGACGGCGCGGTCTGCGTTCCACGCGAGGACGTTGATCATGACGATCGACGAACCCTGTTTGACGACGAAGAGACCCTCGTCGATCTTCTTGAACGCCGGGCTCTTGCCGAGCGTCTTTTCGATGATCTGGCAGCTGGTCTTCGCGGCGGCGTTCATGACAAATCGGTAGCACGATTGCGCTAGACTGACCACCGCCATGCACGTTTGCCGGCATTGTTCCCACCCGAATGCCGATCACCTCGCGTACTGCTCGAAGTGCGGCAAGCGCCGGGCGGGCGCGACGCTCTTGCCCGAGCTCCGCGGCTCGATGCGCGGCCAGATCGCCGCGCTGTCGCCCGCAGCCGCTATCTCACGCACGATGCTCGCGACCCCCGCCGACGGCGTCACGGGACCACGAACGGTCGCCATGACGCCCGGGTCGATCACGAGCGCGGGCGGCGCCGCGTCGACGTCCGCCTCGACGTCGCGAATCATCTGGGCCGGTCAATCCATCGCGTACATCTACGTCTTCATGCGCGGCAAGATCGCCGCGGGCGAGCGGCGCAAGCGCCTCGAGGAAGAGCGCGACGGCGCCGAGAAGTTGCTCGCGGGCGCCGTCCGCGATCTCGGCGCGACCGTGCTGCGCGAGGGCGTGCAGCACCCGGACCTCACCGGGCTGCTCGAGGCGATCGGACGCGCCGAGGCGCGGCGCGAGGGCGCCATCGCAGATCTCGCGGCGTCCGAGCACCAGAGGGTCGTCGAGGAGGGACGGCTCGCCGAGCGCGAGACGGCGCTCGAGGCCGAGTGGAAGGCCGCCGACGGCGCGAGCCGTCACGCCGACGAGCTCCTGCGCTCCGCCACGACCGAACAGGCGACGGCGCTCGCGCGTCTACGGCGCGTGCGCGACGAACGGGCGCGCTTCGAGCGGGAGGCCGAGACCGCCGCGGTCACGCCGGGCGGCGAGGCGCGCGTCGCGCACCTCCAGCACGAGTGCGACGGCCTCGCGGCCGAGTCGCGCCCCCTCGAGGAGCAGACGGCGCGCCTCGACAAGCAGCTCGCCGATCTGCGCGACAAGTCCGCGCAGCTGCGCGACGCGGCGGGCGCGACCCGCTCGAAGCTCGACGAGGCCATCGCGTCGCGCCGTCAAACGGCCGCCGCCATGGCCGCCAGCGTCGCGAGCCACGTGCGCGAACGCGCGACGGCCGAGCGCGAAGGCGCGGAGCTCACCGAGCAGCTCGGCCGCGCCGCGCTGCAAGCCCGCCCCGCCGTCTCGTCGCTGCTGTCCGTGTTCCAGCGCATCGATCGTCTGCAGGAGACGATCATCGACCGCACGCGCGAGCTGGTCGCCCTCGAGCGCGCCGCCGCCCACTACGATCAGCGTAAGCTCTTCACGGGCGTGGGTCTCGTGACGATGCTCCTGGCCGCCGGCGTCGCGACGCTCTGGCTGACGCTGCGCCGGTAGGGCTCTCGCGCCGACCTACCTGTTGATCGCGAGCGTGACCCAGCCGGCCATCAGCAGGAGGCCGCCGATGGGCGCGACCGCGCCGAGCGTGGTGACGCCCGTGAGGGCGAGCGCATAGAGGCTACCCGAAAAGACGACAACGCCCGCGGCCCAAAGGGCGGCCACGGCGCGCGGTCGCGCGACGAGGGCTCGCGAAGCGAGCGGGGAGGAGGCAGGGTGTGGAGGGCCCGAAGTGCCTGAAGGGCTCCGCTCGGCGCCGAGGGCCACGGCGAGCAGCGCGACGGCGTGAAGGAGGTGATAGAGCACACCCGTCTTGTAGACGTCCAGCATCCCCGGGGCGAGGCGGTCGCGGAGGCCGTGCGCCCCGAAGGCGCCGAGCGCGACGCCCAGGAATCCAAGCGTACCGGCGAGCCGAATCACGGCTTGCTCGGGCCGTTCTGGCCCGCCGACCCGTCGGGCGTCGCGGGCCCGTTCCCTCCCGCCGAGCCGTTGCCGGTGGCGGCGGCTTCGCGCCCGAGGCCGAGCGCGCGCATCTTCTTGTGCAGATTCGTGCGTTCGATGCCGAGCAGGTTCGCCGTGCGCGAGATGTTCCAGCCGTTCTCGTCGAGCTTGAGGCGGATGTATTCGCGCTCCATGTGATCGCGGAACTCGCGCAGCGGGAGCGCGCGCGCCTCGGGCGGCAGCTCGAGCCGCGGCAACACGGCGTGCCCCGAAGAGGCCGACGCCGCCTCGCGCCGCGCGCGCGCCGCCTCGTCGACGATCTCCTCGGGCAGATCGCCCATTCCGATGCTCTCGTCCGAGAGGATGACGAGCCGCTCGATGACGTTGCGCAGCTCGCGCACGTTGCCGGGCCACGGATAGGTCGCCAGCACGGCGACCGCCTCGTCGGAGATCGCCTTGTGCTTCATGCCGTTCTCGCGGCAAGCCTGCTCGATGAACGTCGCGCACAGGAGCGGCACGTCGTCGGCCCTGTCGCGCAGCGGCGGCGCCCGCAGCGGCACGACGGCGAGACGAAAGTAGAGATCCTCGCGGAACGTACCCGCCGCGACCGCCGCCTGCAAATCTCGGTTCGTCGCCGCGACGACGCGCACGTCGATCTTAAGCGTCTGCTCACCGCCCACGCGCGTGAACTCGCCCGATTGCAGCACGCGCAGGACCTTCGCTTGTGCAGACGCGATCATGTCGCCGATCTCGTCGAGGAAGATCGTGCCTCCGTCCGCCATCTCGAACAGACCGCGCTTGCGCGCCGTCGCGCCGGTGAAGGCGCCGCGCTCGTGCCCGAACAGCTCCGACTCGATGAGCTCCGGCGGGATGGCGGCGCAGTTGACCTTGATGAAGGGTTTGTCGGCGAGGGCGCTCGCGCGGTGCACCGCGCGCGCGACGAGCTCCTTGCCCGTGCCCGACTCGCCCGTGATGAGGACGCGCGTGCGCGTGGGCGCGACCTTCGCGATCTGCGCGTGGAGCGCGGACATGGGCGCGCTGCGCCCGACCATCTCGGAACGCTCGTCGCTGAGCGCGCGCAAGCCCGCCACCTCGCGCGCGAGCCCGCGGCGCTCGAGGGCGTTTCGCAGCGCCACCATGAGGCGCTCGCGATCGAGCGGCTTCTCGATGAGGTCGTAGGCCCCGGCCTTGACGGCGCGCACGGCGTCGGCGAGCGTCGCGTGCCCGGAGATCATGATCACTGTAGGCAGCGGATCGGGCGCCTTCAATTTGGAGACGCGCTCGATGGTCTCGAGGCCCGAGATGCCGGGCAGCTGAACGTCGAGGAGCATGACGTCGGCGCCGACGTCGGGCAGACGCGCGAGGGCCTCCTCCCCGCTCGAGGCCTCCTCGACGGTGAAGCCCTCGCCCTCGAGCACCATGCGCACGGTGCGGCGGATGTTCTTCTCGTCGTCGACGATGAGGATCGTGGAAGGCATCGAGGATTCAGGCCCGGGCGGATAGCGGAAGGACGGCCGCCTCGTCGCCGGACGCCAGCTTCAGCGCCGCCGCGACCTCGACGGACAGTGAGAGCGTAGCACCGTTGGTGGGCGGTGGCGCATCGACGCGCGCCGCGAGAAAGAAGGGAGCCTCCGCGCCCGTCCGCGCCACGAGGAACGACTGCGCGTCCCCAGGCGCGAGCGGCGGCGCGAGCGAGGTGCGCGCGAGGCGGACGTCTCGCACGAGGCTGATGTTGTCGGTGCGCGCGTGGAAGTGAGGGCCGCCGTCGAAGGGATCGATGCGGTGCGCGTACTCGAAGCCGATGGCTCGTAGCATGCGCTCGACGCCTTTGGTCTCGGGTCCGACCTCCCCGATGAGCGCCTGGACGGGGGGCGGCAGGAGTGTCGCGTAGAGCGGATCCTGCGGGAACAGCGCGCGGATGAACTCCTTGTTTTGCCGCGAGAGCGCGTCGGCCTCCTGGTACGTGAGGCCCGTGAAGCGGCGCCCGAGAGACTCCCACAGCAGACTCGTGCCGTCCGGCTCGAGCGGCGGCATGAGCTCGGAGACGACCTCGTCGCAGAAGACCTCTCGGTGCAGGCCCATGTAGAGGAAGCGCACGTACGCGAGCAGGCGCCCGAGCTGCTGCGCGTGGCCCCGGTACTCCGGCCGCAGCACGAGGCCGCCGATCTCGGTGAGGCCCTTGTAGTTGTACCCGATGCGGAGGATTCGATGCGAAAAGTGGCGATCGAGCGTCTCGCTGTAGCGCTCCTCCTCTATGACGTCGAAGTAGACGTGGGGCGACCGACGCGAACCGTGCTGCGCGAAGATCATCGACGTGCCGACGACGCGCCCGCGCGCCTCGTCGCGCAGGACGAACACAAAGCAGCGGTCGGCCTTGGGCAACTGTCCCGAGAACGACTGCACGGAACGGTCGATGATGCGCGCGAGCGCTTCCCGATCATTCGGCAGGTTGACCGAGTCGAGGTGGATCGCCGTCTCGTGGAGGTCGGGAAGGTCGTCCGGCGCGACGTCGCGCAGGACGAAGGGCGGGCCGGCCGGTGGAGTCAGCGCCACAGGCGCGCCAGAGGGGCGCCCACGTCGGCCACGAGATCGCCCACGACGCGCTCGAGGCCGCTCTCGGCCACGGGGCGGCGCGGAACGAGGACGCCGTAGTCGATGATCGTCACGGGAGGCTTGCCCTCGTCGACGGTGCGCGCGTTCTCGCGCGCGAGCCAATCGAGAAAATGCGGCAGCGCGCGCACGGAGGCAAGGTGCGTGTCGTGCAGCAGCAGGATGCCGCGGCCGCGCATGCGCGAGACCTTCGCCACGAGGTAGTTGTAGACGTCTTCCTCGCGATGGTTCTTCCAGTCTTGCGGATCGAGGTTCCAGCCGACGTCGGGCACCTCGCGCGCCGTGAGCGCGGCCTCGAGCGATTGGCAATAGCCGCCATACGGCGCCCGAAACAGGAGCGGCTTGATGCCCGTCGTGGCCTCGATGAGCACCGCGTTGCTGTCGATCTCGGCATCTCTCTCACCCGGGTTCTGACAGAGATCATGGTGCGTAAAGGTGTGGTTGGCGACCAGATGACCATGGGCGGCGATCTTCCGGACGAGATCGCGGCGCGCGAGGTCCTCGGGCCGCTGACCGGCGAACCGCCAGCCTGTCACGAAAAAGACGGCCTTGAGCCCGCGGCGATCGAGCTCCTCGAGGATGAGCGGCGTGCCCTTCAGGTCGGGCCCGTCATCGAACGAGAGCAGGAGCTCGCGCGGTCCCGAGGCGGGCTCAAACTTCGTGTGCGGACCGTGACCCGGCGACCAGAGCGACACCGGCGCCGCCGGGACTCGGGCCGCCGCCTCGGCGAGCTCGGACCTGGACGCACCCACCTCGCGCAGACGCCGCGGCTGAGAGGCATCGCTCTCCCCGCCCCCGCCCAACGTGGGCAGAAGCAGCACGAACAGTCCCCCAAGGGGCGCGAGCGAGCGGCGAGACACTTCTTTTGATCATATCGGACGGACGGGCTCCCCGATACACCTCGACCCTAACCACACGAAATGTTAGAGGTTACCCGAGGCCCGGGCGCGCGGGCCGAGGCGGGAGGCCCACGACGACCGCTGGTCAGTCGCCGTCGGGCGCTGCGTCGACGCTCCCGCCCGTCTCGGTCGCAGCCGTGTCGCCGCCGCCCGTCTCGGTCGCAGCCGTTTCGCCGCCGTCGCCTGTCCCGGTCGCGTCGGTCCCGCCATCCGGGGGCTGGGAGGTCGACGTCGTGAAGGGCAGGGTCGAATTGATGTAGAGCCCGTCGGCCGAGGTGTTGGACGTGATCGTGTAGACGACCGCCGGCAACGTCGGCAGCAACGTCGAATACGAGAGCCCCGCGCGTGCCTGAACGACCGTGCCTTGCGCTGGCAGCGCTCCGCTCTGCAGCTTCGCGTAGCGCAACGTGGCCTCGTTGATGGTGCTGTCGGGGGAGAGCGTGTCGAGGTACACGAGGCCCTCGTCGCCGATCGGCGTCCATGCGAAGACGTCGCTCGCGTACTTGGTTGTGGCGCAGCCGGCGAGAGCCGTCGCGACCCCCTCAACCTCCTGCGTGGTCGAGTTGAGCCGCCCCCAAGCCACGATGCCGTCGCCCCCGAAGAAGTTTGGCGGGAGCAGCGCGAGCGGCGTGGCCGCGAGCGCGCAGGGCGTCGGCCCGCCGCCGCTGTTCACGAAGAGGTCGAAGATCGGAATGGTCTGCGCGGCGTCTACAAATTGGACGCTCTTCGTGTAGGCGACGCTCTTGCCGTCCTTCGTGACGTCGAAAACGAAGATCACGGCCTTGTCCACCGTCGACGCCGTGGCCGGCGTGTCGCGATCGGGCGCGAGCATGAGGTTACCGGCGCCTTGCGCGACGCTCACGCGGAACAAGACGCCCGTCGGCCCCGCCTCCTTGTAGTCACCTACGGCAGTGGCGATTGTCACCGGCGCCGCGCCGGTCGGGTAAGTCGCGCTCTGTAGTGTCCCCGAAGGCGCGTTGCCCGTGCCGTCGAAGTTGAAGGTCTTGAGCCAGAGCCACTTCTTCGAGTCGGCCGAGACAATCCACTGATCGACGTCGGAGGCCACGTTGATGCGACTCGCGGCGGCGCCCAGCTGTTGCACCTTCAAGTCCTCGGTGCCCGTGTCGGTGGCGCGCGTCGACCAAGCGATGGACTGGCCGTCCGGCGTGAGGTTCGCGCTCCACTTCTTGACTCCCATGGCATCGTCCTTCGTCTGAAGGATGATCGTATCAACGAGCGGGAGCGGCGTTCCTTGGTCATCGAGGATGCCGGCGTGGAGCTCCACCGAATGGAAGAACGGCGTGGCCGTGCTGGTATCCGAGACAGGGTTCTCAAGGCAGAGCGCGGCTCGCGACGTCGCATGACCGTTACAGGCCAGGCCCATGCTCCCTGTCAAAGGATGAGGCTTGGCCCAGCCGGGTCGCCACGCGAAGTTCGTGGGGGAGCCCATAGAGGGCGTCTCCGAGTAAGTCAGCGTGTCGCCGTCGAAGCCGTGGATTCGAAAGTGGTTCGTGGCGTCGTCGACGAGACCGCCTGACAAGCGGAGGCAGTTGGGATCCGAGGAAGCGTCGCAGTTGATCGCGGTGCCCGCGGCGGCCTGCGTGACGTTGACGACCCAAAGCTCGTTGGAGCCCAGGATGGCCGACGGCCGGGCGAATCCGCACCACCGATCGCCGCTGGGAGGAACCTGATTCGTACAGGTGTCCGGGCCGCTGCCGATGAGGTCGAGCGCGCCTTTGACGAGGGCCTTGTCGCCAGGCCCAATCATAGGTGGCGTGACGGCGTCCGCTGCGTCCGACGTCTCTGTCGACCCGCCGCTGCCGTCCGGTTGCGCGTCCAGGTCGACCTTCGCGTCGGGATAACTCTTGCCACCGCCGCAGCCGATCGTGCCGGCGATCAGAGGAGCGGATAAAACGACCAAAGCGAGTCTACGTGCCTTCGGGTTCATGCAACCTCCGGGAGGAGCCGAGGGATCGGTGACGGGAACCTAAGAATAGTCGACGGCCGATGCCAAACACAGGCCATCTTTCAGCAATTGACCGACCCTCGGCCGCAGGCTCCGCGGCGCTGAGCCCCGGCGCTCTAGAACGGGATGTCGTCGTCGCCGCCGGGAGGCGGGCCACCGCCGCCCATCTCCACGTCGTCGCCGCCGCCTTCGCTGGTCCGGCCTCCGCCGGCTCCGCCGCCTCCCCCGCCCCCTCCACCTCGTCGCGCGCCACCCTCGGCGCCGCCACCACCACCGCCGAGAAAGACCACCCGGTCAGCGACGACGTCCGTCGCGTAGTGCTTTTGGCCTTCCTTTTCGTAGCTGCGCGTCTGGAGCTTGCCCTCGATGTAGACCGAGCGGCCCTTCGAGAGGTACTTCGAGCAGTTCTCGGCTTGGTCGCCCCACACGGTGACGCGATGCCACTCGGTGCGTTCCTGCTTCTGCCCCGACTTGTCCTTGAAGACCTCCGTCGTGGCGATGCGCAAGTTGCAGAGCGCGCGACTCGACGGCGTGTACTTCAGCTCCGGGTCGGCGCCCAGGTTCCCGATCAAGATGACCTTGTTGATGCTTCCCATCGCGGCTCTCCTTTTACACCCATTGGTACCGGCGTGAACAGGGCCGCCGGCGGTCATCCGGGTCATCGGCGCCGCCGCGCTTCGGTTGTGCCCGGGCTGGTGCTAGCCTGAGCGCGTGCGGCGCGCGCTCCTGCTCGCGGTCTTGCTTTCGCCTCTCGCCGCGAGCGCCGCCACCCCGGCTGCGTCCCCGCCCAAGGGGACCCGGGCCAAGGCGCCGCTGGCCGACCTGGCGCGTGGCTACGAGGCCTATCGCGCCGGCGACTACGGGGCGGCGACGCGCGCGCTGTCGTCGGCCGCGGGGCACGGGCTACGCGTCGACGATTGGGCGCTCTTCTTCCTCGGCGAGAGCGAATTTTACGAGGGCGCCACCCAGACGGCGCGCGGGCACTTCGAGCGCGTCGCGCGCGGAAAGGGGCGTCTAGCCGCGCTGGCGCGGGCGCGCGTCGCCGACTGCCTGTGGCGCG
>DASZFV010000357.1:0-9438 GCA_035939455.1 Polyangia bacterium | reverse complement strand
TCGCGAGCTGCTCGACGTCGCGAAGCGCCTCGAGGGGTTGAACCGCCACGCGGGCAAGCACGCCGCGGGCGTCGTCATCGGCGATCGGCCGCTGTGGGAGTACGTTCCGTGCTTCCGCCCGGCGGGCGACGAGGACGGCATCGTCACGCAGTACGACAAGGACATGGTCGAGAAGGCCGGCCTCGTGAAGTTCGACTTCCTCGGACTCAAAACCCTCACGGTCATCCAGACCTGCCTCGACATCGTCAACAAGGAGAAGGCGGCCGCCGGACTCGAGCCGCTCGATCTCTCGTTGATTTCGCTCGATGACGTCGGCGTCTACAAGATGATCTCGGCGGCAGACGTCACGGGCGTCTTCCAGCTGGAGTCCAGCGGCTTTCGGGAGCTGCTCAAGAAGCTCAAGCCCGACTGCTTCGAGGACATCGTCGCGGCGGGCGCGCTCTATCGCCCGGGCCCTCTCGAGGGCGGCATGGTCGACGACTTCATCGAGCGTAAGCACGGCCGCAAGCGCGTCGAGTACGACCACCCGAGTCTCGAGCCCATCCTCAAGGACACCTACGGCGTCATCGTCTACCAGGAGCAGGTCATGCAGATCTCCTCCGCGCTCGCCGGGTATTCGCTGGGCAAGGCGGACCTGCTCCGGCGCGCCATGGGCAAGAAGAAGGCCGAGGCCATGGCCAAGGAGAAGGTGGCCTTTCTCGACGGCGCCAAGGATAAGAAGATCGACCCCCGGATCGCCGAGCGTGTCTTCGACCTCATGGAGAAGTTCGCGGGCTACGGCTTCAATCGCTCGCACTCGGCGGCCTACGGGCTGCTCACGTACCAAACGGCGTACCTGAAGCGTTACTTCCCCGTCGAGTTCTACGCGGCGCTCCTCACCTGCGACAAGGACGACACAGACGCCGTCGTGAAGTTCATCTCGGAGGCCAAGACCGCGGGCCTCTCCGTCCTCCGCCCCGACGTCAACGAGTCCGACAAGGACTTCTCGGTCGTCGAGATCGCCTCGGAGTCCGGCGCCAAGAAGAAGGTCATTCGCTTCGGTCTCGGCGCCGTCAAGGGCGTGGGGGAGGGCGCGGTCGACGTCGTCAAGCAGGCGCGCGACGACGGCGGGCCCTTCCTCTCGATCTTCGACTTCTGCAAGCGCGTCGACGGCCGCAAGGTCAACCGCAAGGTGCTCGAGGCCCTCGTCAAGGCGGGCGCCTTCGATGGCATCGCCCAGAAGAACGGCGTGTCGCGCGCGCGGCTCTTTTGCGCGATCGACATGGCGACGGAGCGCGCCGCGGAGGCGCAGCGCGAGCGCGAGAGCGGCCAGACGAGCCTGCTGTCGCTCTTCGGCGGCGCGCCCGCGAAGAAGAACGGGGCCTCGAACGGCGCCGGCAGCAACGGCGCCAGCGGACGCAATGGCGCCAACGGCCACGGGCTCTTCGACGACAAGTACCCCGCCGGCGATGAGTGGATGCCCAAAGAGCTGCTCGCCTACGAGAAGGAATCGCTCGGCTTCTACATCAGCGGGCACCCGCTCGATCGCTTCGCGGGCGAGATCAAGCGCTACACCAACGCGACGGCGCGCAACTGCTTTGAGAAGGGCGAGCGCGCCGAGGTGATCCTGGCCGGCGTCGTCACGAGCTACCAAGAGCGCCCCATGAAGAACGGCAACGGCAAGTACGCCTTCATGACGCTCGAAGACCACACGGGCCAGGTCGAGTACATCGTCAACGCGAAGAAGGTCGACGACCACCGCGAGGTCCTCTCGGGCGACGAGCCGCTCCTCGTCACGGGCACCGTCGACGCGCCCTTCGGCGATGGTGAGAACGTGCGCGAGCGGCTGCGCTTCCTCGACGCCAAGCTCCTCTCGCGCATCCGCTCGGAGAAGAGCAGCCTGCTCGACATCCGCCTCAACGCCGACGTCATCAAGAGCGAGCAGCTCCAATCCCTCGAGAAGCTCCTGCGCGCCCACGCCGGCACCTGCCGCACGATGCTGCGCATGGAGATCCCCAAGCGCAGCGAGACCGTCCTCGACCTCGGCGACGACTACAAGGTCGCGGCCTCCGACGACCTGCTGGCCCGCATCGAGCAGATCTTCGGCGAGCGGGTGGCCGTGCTCCGCTAGAGCCTGAGCCTCTGTAATTTCGGACGCGCTCGACACCTTTCTCTTCGAGGCCCGTCGCCTGTAACGCCGTGAGCGACGGGGCATCGAAAGCCCAAAGGAGAGAGTGTGACGCGCGCCGTCGAGACCGAACCGTGCCCCTGCGAAGAGGCGTTGCCGCGCCGGCAGGGCGACGATTTCTCGGGCTGGGTCACGCACCTCGTGCACACCTACCGGGGGCGGCTCACCGCGGTAGCGCGGCGCGAGGGGCTGGGCGCCGAGGACGCGTTCGACGCGGCCCAGGAGGCGTTCACGGCCTTCTTGATCCTGCCGCGGGCGCGCGCGCTCGCGCCGAGCGAGTGGGCGGGGCACACGCTCGTCGCGCTCGTGCGCAACGTCGCGCGCAACGCGCGCCGGCTGCACGCCGTGGCGCGGCCGCACGTCTCGGATGACATGACGGTCGAGGCGCTCGCAGACGCCGGGCCCGCGGCGGACGAGCGGCTCGCCGAGGTCGAGGAGCGCGGGCGGCTCGCGCGTTGCGTGGCGCGGCTCGCCGAGGTGCAGCGCGCCGTCGTCACGCTGCGCATGCTCGACGATCGGCCGGGCGAGGACGTCGCGCGCGAGCTCGGCATCCAGCCGGGGCACGTCGCCGTGCTGCTCCACCGCGCGAAGGCCGACCTGCGCGCCTGCTTGCAAGATGATCGCGAGGTCGCCGCTTGAACGAGGAGAGGAATTCATGAACGCCACAGCCCCCGCCACGACCGTCGAGAAGAAGGAATCCAAGGTCGTCGAGATCACCGACGAGAACTTCGAGCGCACCGTCACGTCGTCGCCCGTGCCCGTGCTCGTCGATTTCTGGGCGGCCTGGTGCTCGCCGTGCCGCACGATGGCGCCGCACGTCGAGGCGCTCGCCGACGCCTACGCGGGACAGGTGCGCGTCGGCAAGCTCGACGCCGACGGGAACCAGGACGTCGTCGCCAAGCTCGACGTGCGCAGTCTGCCGACCTTCCTCGTCTTCAAGGCGGGGAGGGTGGTCGGCCAGCTTGTCGGCGCCGTCCCCAAGAGCCGCCTCGAGGACCTCGTCAAGCAGAGCCTCGCGTAGCGCGGGAGCGGCGGGCGCGACCCTCCGGAGGGGCGTCAGGTCCGTGGCGCGGGCCGGTGCCGTTTATCCCGGGCCTCGAAATGCCGATGTCGCTCGGGCTGACCGATGAGCCCCTCTCCCGTCGCGTCGCCGCCAGCGACAGAGCCCGACGTCGCGCTCGCGCGAGGCATGGCGCTCGGTCGCTTCGTCGTGCTCGGCCTCGTGGGCCGAGGCGCGATGGGAGAGGTATACGGCGCTTACGATCCCGAGCTCGACCGCAAGATCGCGATCAAGCTCGTACGCTCCGATGGTCGCTCCGACACCGTCGAGGGCCGCACGCGCCTCATGCGCGAGGCGCAGGCCACGGCCAAGGTCTCGCACCCCAACGTCGTCGTCGTCTACGACGCCGGGACCTTCGGAGAACGCGTGTTCATCGCCATGGAGTTCGTCGAGGGCCACACGCTGCGCTATTGGCTCCAAGAGAAGGAGCGCCCGTGGTCGGAGATCCTCGAGGTCTTCCTGGCGGCCGGGCGCGGCCTCGCGGCGGCCCACGAGAGGGAGCTCGTCCACCGCGATTTCAAGCCCGACAACGTCATGGTCTCGACGGGCGGCCAGGTGCGCGTCATGGACTTCGGCCTCGCGCGGATCGTCGACGGCAAGCATCCTTCGACGCAGGGACCGACCGCGCGCGCGGTCGTCGGGTCGCCCGAGGGCGCCGCCGCGGCGCCACTCGATGTCGACGCGACGGCCGCCGTGGGCGGACCGCCGATCGGCGGCGCGCTCGCTTCGAGGACCACCTCGCTGGCGTTTCGCGACAAGATCACGATGACGGGCTCTCTGCTCGGAACGCCCGCCTACATGTCGCCCGAGCAGTTTCACGGGCGACTGGCTGACGCGCGCTCGGACCAGTTCAGCTTCTGCGTCGCGCTCCACGAAGGCATGTTCGGCGCGCGCCCCTTCTCGGGTCGCACGTTCGAGGAGCTCGCGCAAAACGTCGTGAAAGGCAACGTCGTCGATGCCCCGACGTCGAAGCGGGTCCCCGCGAACGTGCGCAGGGCGCTCGAACGCGGCTTGCGCGTGAATCCCGACGAGCGTTTCCCCTCGATGCACGACTTGCTCTCGGAGATCGAGCGGGGCGTGGGCTCGGGGCGGGGCGGCTTCGCGATGGGCGCGACGGCGAAGCTCGCGGGCGTATGGGAGGCTCCCATCGCTGGCCAGCCGGTGAGCACGCCGGAGAAGGAGGCCATCCGTACGGCGTTCTTGGCGACCGGCAAGGCCTACGCGGATGCGACGTTCGCGGGCGCGAGCGCCGTGCTCGACCGCTTCGCCGACCGATGGTCGGAGATCTACGTAGACATCTGCGAGGCGACCCACGTCCGCGGAGAACAGTCCGCCGAGGCGCTCGACCTGCGGATGACGGCTCTCATGGAGGGCCTGGAGGATCTCAAGGCGCTGTGCCGCCTCCTTCGGGAGCCGACGGGTGAGGTCGTCGAGAACGCCGTCAACGCCGCGCACGCCCTCGGAACGCTCGAACGCTGTCAGGACGTCGCGCTGCTTCGTGCCATCGTGCGTGCGCCGGAGGACGTGGCGACGCGTGCCGCTGTCGAGCGGCTTCGCACTCGGATCGTCAACCTGCGCGCTTTTCGTCGGGTCGGGCGCATCGCCGATGGTCTGGAGGCGGCCTCTCCCCTCGTAGATGAGGCCCGGAGCGTGGGGTACGGGCCCGTCCTCGCAGAAGCCCTGGTCCTCGATGGCTTCCTCCTGAACGAATTCGGGCGCGGAGACGCTGCATCCGCAGCGTTCAACGAGGCGATTTGGGTTGCCGAGTTGGCTCGGCACGACGAGGTCGCCGCCGAGGCAGCGACCATGCTCACCTACCTCGCGGGCTACCTCCACGGCCGCCATGAGGTCGCCGAGATCTGGAGCCGACACACGGAGACGCTCTTGCGGCGCATGGGCGGTCACGACGAGCTGTGGGGCTGGTACCTCAACGACCGGGCGGCCGTCCGCGCGCAGCAAGGACGCCTCGTCGAGGCCATCGCGGATTCGCACCTTGCCGTCGCCGCCAAGGAGCGCGCGCTCGGACCGGACGCGCCGGACGTCGCCTTGAGCGTGTCCAACCTCGCGGACTACCTGGCGGTCCAGTGCGAGCTCGACGAAGCGCTCCCGACCTCGCAGCGCGCCGTGGACATCGTGAGCGCCGCGCTGGGGCTTGCTCACCCGCTCACGGCCGTCATTCTCTCGAACCACGCGGAGCTGCTGTGTCATGTCGGTCGCTTCGACGAGGCGCGGGTCGCGGTGACGCAGGCCCTCGCCGTGCTCGAGCCGGAGTCCGATCCGAGTGCGCTCTCGCTGACGTATGCGCTGCGCACGCTCGGCCTCTGTCACCTCGCGGCGGATCGCTGGGACGAGGCGCTCGTGGTGCTCGAGCGCGCGGCGTCAATCAGGGAGACCTCCGGCAACACGCCCCTGCGTCTCGCCGAGGTGCATTTCCCGCTCGCGCGCGCGATCGACGAGGCGCGCGGTGATCGGGCGCGCGCCGTCGCGCTCGCGAACCAGGCGCGGCGTGAGTACGAGCAGGCGCCGAAGACCCCTCTCGCCGCGAGAGATCTCGCCGAGCTCGATGCCTGGCTCGCGGCACACGCTCCGCCGCCGCTCCCGGGATGATCCGTCGAATTTTCGTGGTCCGGCGTCGCCGTGATACTTTGCGGCCCCACGAAACCCAGGGAGGTCTCGCATGCGGTCCCTACTCGCGCTCGCGCTGCTCACGGCAAGTTGCACGATCGTCCAGTCCGCCCCCGGAACGCCGGGCTACGTGTCGAGCGGCTCGGCCACGCTCGAGCTCAACGTCGACCGGCCCGGCAGCGACTACCGGAGCTTCGACCTCGGATCGCCCCGCCCCGAGGAGTGCCGCGACACCTGCATGGTCGAGCCCCAGTGTGTCGCTTTCACGTACGTCAACCCAGGTGTGCAGGGGCCGAGCGCGCGTTGTTGGCTCAAGAATTCCGTGCCGCCCCCGTCCGCCAGCAATTGCTGCGTCTCCGGCGTAAAGAACGCGCCGCCCGCCATGGCCGGCGGCGACTACCAGGGCCAGCCGGCGGGCGCGCCGCCCGCCGCGCCGCCTGAGCCGCCCCCCTCGTCTGCGGGGCCGCCGCCCCAGTACGCGGGGCCGCCGCCCCAGTACGCGGCGCCAGCGCCCGTGCAGGACAACTTCGTGGGCCGCCCCCCCGCCGCGCCCCGGAGCCTCGAGGTCAACGTCAACCGGCCCGGGGGCGACATCGCGAACTTCGATCTGCCCGAGGCGCGTCCCCACCTCTGCAGGGAGGCCTGCATGCGCGACGGCCGCTGCCTGGCCTTCACGTACGTGAACCCCGGCGTGCAGGGCCCGCGGCCGCGCTGCTGGCTCAAGGGCTCGGTCCCACCGCCCGTCGCCGACGGCTGCTGCACGTCCGGCGTCAAGGGCGGGCGCTTCGTCGCGCCGGTCGCCGGCTCGCCGTTCGAGCCCAACGTCGACCGCCCCGGCTCCGACTTCCAGAACTTCGACCTGCCGCAGGCCCGGCCCGAGCTGTGCCGGGACGCCTGCCTGAGGGAAGGCCAGTGCCGGGCCTTCACCTACGTGAACCCGGGCTTTCAAGGTCCGAACCCCCGCTGCTGGCTCAAGACCAGCGTGCCTCAGGCCAATCCCAGCAACTGCTGCATCTCCGGGGTGAAATAGGCGCTCAATTTCCGCGGCGCTCCGCCGATGTTCTGTCCTCGGGGAATGGATCCCTCATGGAGACACGCTCGTGAGCGCATCAGTAGACACACAAGAGCGGTGGCGCCGTTTCTATGAGACGGCCGCCCTGAAGAGCGCGGCGAAGGCGCCCCCGCCCGATCCGATGCAGCAGGCCGAGTCACGCGCCTTCTGGCAGACATGCTTCATGATCTGCTCGACCGTGTTCGTGGGCGGCCTCATGACCTTCTTTTACACGGTCTTGCAGGCGCACTGAGCCCACGTGGCCGTGGGCCGAGCGCGCGTCCTCCGCTGAGCGCGCTCAGTTCTTGCCGAGCGCGCTCTGCACAGCGGC
Organism: Polyangia bacterium; assembly: GCA_035939455.1. Lineage (GTDB taxonomy): Bacteria > Myxococcota_A > Polyangia > Fen-1088 > Fen-1088 > DASZFV01. The sequence goes on along the minus strand of DASZFV010000357.1, from coordinate 2,204 downwards.
GATCAGCGTCGCGCTGCCCGCGGTGTGATCGCCGGCGGGTAGGCGGCGCAGGTACCAGGTGACGGTCCGCGTGGACGTCGCGCCGGCCGGGATTGAATCGTAAGGGCTGTGGTCCTCGAGCTCGACGTAAGTGTGGGGGGCGTTGCAGTACCACTCGATCGGGTTCTCGCCGGGCGGGCCCTGGGCCTGGGTGACGGGATTGAAGGCCTTGATGAAGAGGAGGTCGCCGGCCGCATGCGGGGCCACGTGGGCAATGAAGCCGCCCTGGCTGTCCGTGCCCGCCTTCGACTCTGTGCCCACCGTGTGCTTCGAGTTGTCGTACCAAGTATAGCCGAGGGCCTGCGTCACCTTCGCCGGCTGCGCCAGGTAGTCGAGCTTGGTGAGCGCCCCCGTCGGGAAGAACGTCAGGCCGTTCGGGAAGACGCGCGTGACCTCCCAGTGCGAAAGATTGAACGCGGCCGTGGCCATGTTCGTGATCTTGTAGTCGATGACGATCGCGCGATTGACGAGGTCGGCGTGGAAGACCTTCGTGATGACGAAGCGCTTCGGGGGCATGTTGATGGTCGTCGACAGAGCGCTCGTGGCCGTGATGACGCCGTCGGCGCTCACGGTCGCCGTGTACGGGTTGCTGTCGACGATGGGGGGTGCGGCGAAGGGTCCGGACAGCAGCCAGTCGGACGCGGGGCTCGTCCACAGCGTCGAGCCCCAGAACATCGCGTTGGCCGTCGCGTCGGTGAGCAGCTCGTCGCCGTCCAGCTTGAAGCTGATGATGCGCGCGCCGACCATCGGGTTCACCGTGAACGAGAGCCCGCCCATCTCGAGCACGTAGAGGCCGTTGGCGCGCATGATGGGCAGGGTCAGGCTCGCGGCGCCCGCGTCGGAGCCTCCGTCGGCGCCGGCTGAGCCGGCCGAGCCGTCTGGACCGCCGCCGCCCGCCCCGGCCGTGCTCGCTCCGCCCGAGCCCGCGGCGCCGGTCGTGCCGGCTGCGCCCGCGATCTGACCGCCCGCGCCCGTGCCGGCGCCGCCCGAGCCCGCGGCGCCGCCGGTCGAGCCGCCTTGGGCGCCGCCGCTCGAGCCCGCGCTCGCGCCCGCCGCGCCGATCGTCCCCGATCTTCCCGTCGATCCGCTGCAGGCGGCGAGCAGGCCGAGAGCGGAGGCGAGCGCGGCTCGGGCGGCGACCCGCGAGGTGATTCGAACCCTGGCGCGGCTTGCGCGCCCGACGGCATTGGAAAGGTGTCTCATGGGCGCTCTTCTCTCCCTTGTCCGAACCGAGGTGACGTCGGGACCGTCATGAAGCGAGGCAAGGTTGCGAGCGCAACCGTACCTCGATCTCCGGGAAAATTGAAAACTAACCCGAGGGGGCGCGAGCCTCGGCGGTCACGCGTTGCCTGCGAGCGTGTCGTCGGGCGCGTCGTCTCGCGGGCTTTGGTCTTCGTGCCCGAGGAGGCGCATAACCTTGCGGCGCCCTCGCACGAGCCGCGACTGGGCCGCCGCGACGGAGACGCCCATGAGACGTGCGACCTCGGCCAGGTTGTGGCCCAGCACGTCGTGCAGGATGACGGTCTCCGAGTTGGAGCGCGGAATCGCCGCGAGCGCGTTCCGGAGGCGGTTCGCGTGTTGTTGCGTGTCGACGAAGTGCTCGGCGGTGCGGCGCCCGTCGGGGACGAGCTCGACGGCCTCAGTGCCGATGTATCGATCGAACACTCTGCGATCGCGCGTGCGAGCCCGCATCGTGTCGATGGCGAGGTGCTGAGTGATGAGCGTCGCCCAGGAACTCAGACTGCAGTCGCGCAGGTAGCGACCGGAGGTGATCGTGCTGATGACCCGTTCCATCGCGAGCTGCGCGAGGTCCTCGCGCTCCGGATCGCCCACGCCCAAGAGCCGGTAGAGGACGGCGTCGACGACCTTGACGATGCGCTCGTAGACGAGCCCGGCGGCCCGCGCCTCGCCGGCCTGAAGACCGCGACAAATCTCGTCGTCTGAAAGCGGCTCAGGCTCGACTCCCGCCGCGGGCCGGGCCGACGGATCGGGTCGGTTGGAGATCGCCAGCATGCTCATGGCCTCCCGAGCCAATGTTACCGTTAACAAATCAGGTGTCAAGCTCCGTCCACGTGGGCGTCCCGCGAGCCCGACCTCAGCGTGCGCGCGCGGAGCGCTGCGTCGGGCGCGCCGCGCGTCACCAGACGAAGGTGGAGCCGGCGCCG
>DASZFV010000356.1:0-4542 GCA_035939455.1 Polyangia bacterium | reverse complement strand
CGCTCGCGGCGCGCTTCCGCGTGCTCTCGGTCGACGCGCGCGGCTTCGGCGAGTCGGACCTGCGCGATCGGGCGAAGGCATCGGACGACGGCCCGTCGGCGCCCTACACCCTCACCGATCTCGCCGACGACGTCGCGGCCTTGCTCGACGCGCTCGCCGTCGAGCGCGCGGCCGTCGTCGGCATGTCGATGGGCGGCTACACGGCGCTCGCGTTCGCGGCGCGCCACCGGGCGCGCCTCGCCGCCCTCGTGCTCGCCGATACGCGCGCCGCCGCCGATACGCTCGAGGTGCGCGCCAAACGCGACGAGGCCCTCGCGACGATTCACGCGCGAGGCGCCGCCGCCTACCTCGACGGCAGCCTGGCGCGCCTGCTGTCGCCCCGGGCCGCGCCCGCGCTGCTCGCGCACGTGCGGGCCCACGCCGAGTCGCGCTCCGACAGCCTCGTCGCCGGCGTCGAGGCGCTCCGCGATCGCCCCGACCGCACGGCCGAGCTCGCCGCCATCGCGTGCCCGGCCCTCGTCATATGCGGCGCCGACGATCAAGTCACGCCCGCCGCCGAGATGCGCAGCATGGCAGGGGCCATCGGCATCGCCGGCCCGGCCGCGCGTGGCGCGCGATACCTCGAGCTCGCCGGCGCGGGCCACCTCTGCCACCTCGAGGCGCCCCAGGGCTTCACGACGGCCGTGGGGGCGTTTCTGGCAGACGCCCTGGGCGACTTGGGCGACGCGCTCCGTGGCTGGTCCGCCTCGTGAAGCCCGCGGCGTCGCTCTTCGATCGCGTGCAGGGAGCGGCGCGCGCGGTGGCCGACCACCTCGACGGCGACGGGGCCAAGGTCGCCGTCGTGCTCGGCTCCGGGCTCGCCAGCATCGCCGACGTCCTCGAGAGCCCGCGGTGGGCGCCTTACGCGTCGCTGCCCGGCTTCCCCGAGACCACGGTGGCCGGTCACCCGGGGCGGATCGTCGTCGGCACGATCGGCGGCTACAAGCTCCTCATGCTGTGCGGGCGCGTCCACGGCTACGAAGGCTATCCGGCCTCGGAGGTCGGCTTCGGCGTGCGCGTCGCCGCCGCGCTCGGCGCGCGCACGCTCGTCACGACCAACGCCTCGGGCGGCGTAGAGCCCACCCTCGCGCCCGGCGAGATCGTCGCGATCTCCGATCAGATCAACCTCACGGGACAGTCGCCGCTCACGGGCCCCAACGACGAGCGCCTCGGCCCGCGCTTCCTCGACATGACCGACGCCTACGCGCCCGCGCTGCGCGCCCTCGCCAAGACCGCCGGCCAGAGCTGCTTCGGCGCGCCGCTCCGCGAGGCCATCTACGCGGGCATGGCCGGGCCCGCCTACGAAACGCCCGCCGAGGTGCGCCTCCTGCGCACGCTGGGCGCGGGGCTCGTCGGCATGTCGACCGTCCTCGAGGTGATCGCGGCGCGGCACGCGGGCATGGCCGTGCTGGGGCTGTCGCTCGTCGCCAATCACGCCGCGGGCGTCACGGGTGAGCCGCTGCGCCACGAGGACGTCACGCGCGCGGCGGCCGCGGGGGCCGACGCCATGGGACGCCTCGCGCGCACGATCATAGCGGGCCTGCGGTGAACCGCGCCGCCGCCGACGCCGAGCTGCTGGCGGTCGCGCGGGCGACGCGCCGCCATGCGCACGCGCCCTACTCCCACTTCGCGGTTGGCGCCGCCGTGCGCGACGAGCGCGGGCGCGTCCACGTCGGGTGCAACGTCGAGAACGCCTCCTACGGCCTCACGACCTGCGCCGAGCGCAACGCCGTCGCCGCGGCCGTCGCCGCCGGGGCGCGCGCCGTGCGCGCCGTCGCAGTCGTGACGCCCACGCGCCCGCCCGGGTCGCCCTGCGGCGCCTGCCGCCAGGTCCTCGCGGAGCTCGGCGACGCGCGCACGCGCGTGCTCCTGGCCGGCCCCGCGGGCGCCGCCGAGGCCACGACGCTCGGGCGGCTGCTGCCGCGCGCCTTCTCGCTGCGCGCGCGAAAGTGACCTTCGGCCGGAACGGCTACTCGGCGGGCGCGGCGGCCGCCTTCTTCGTAGGCGGCGGCAAAGGCGTGCCCTCGATCTTCGCGGCGCTGTCGCGCGCCGTCTGCACGAGCTCGGCGCGCGCCTCCATGTAGTCGCCGGCTGCGTTGAGGAAGTCCTCGAGGTCGAGCTGCTTTTTGCCCTTGCGCGACCGACGCGCGCAGTAGTCCCAGGCCTGAAGCTGCCGCTGATCCTCCTCGTACAGCTTCTTGGCGTTGGCCTTGAAGGTCTTCGAGGGCGTCGCCTTGGCGTTCTTATCGACGTTCTGGACGAGCGGGCCGCACTGCTCGCGCACGCGCGTCATGAACTCGAGCGCGCCGCCCTTGCACGTGTCGGCCAGGTACTCGAGCACGGCCTGGATGTCTTTCTTCTTGTCGAGGTCGGGGATGGCGCACGCGAGGAACTTCTCGAAGGCCACGGACTCCGGGGTCGCCTCGGGCGAGAAGGCCCCGCCCACCTCCTGGATCGACTGGTCGACGTCCTTGATGGCGCCCCGCCCCTTGATCTTCTCGGCGTAGACCTCGAGACCCGTCTGCATGCGCGGCAGCGCGCCCACATACTTCTCGAGCGGCGGCTTGAGCTCGGCGGGCATGTCGCCCACGAGGGCGCCCAGCGTGCCGCGCGCGCGCTCAAGCTTGGGCACGCACTCCGTCGTGAGGTGGTCGGAGAAGGTCTTCTGCTGCGTGAAGTAGGCAGCCTCGATCTTCTGCTGGATCTGGTTGGCGGAGGCCAGCATTCCCACATCGACGTCGCTGCCGAACGCGCAGTTCCAGAAGCCGCCCATCTCCGTCTTGTCGCGCTCGGCGAAGCGGCCCGCCGCGTCGAGCACGCCCTGCGCCGCGAGGGCCTTCTCCCGCTGTTGCTTCCACCAATAGCCACCCGCGCCGAGCGCCGCGACGAGCACGACGCCGAAGACGGCGCGCTTGCGCTTCTGGGCCGCGGCTCGGCCGGCGATGAGGCGCTGGTACTCGTCCATTCCTGGAGGGGATCCCATCGACATGCGGGTGCCGCAGAAAACCTCAGTTCGGAGCCAAAATCAAGCGGCCGGGGCCGGCGCCAACGAGGTTATTTCTTGGAGCCGACCTGCTTGGCGAAGAGCGACCACGACCGCAGGTAGTCGACGGCCATCTGGAGCTGGTAATCGTCGAGGTGAAGGCGCGTCGCCGCCTTGTCGCCCTGCTCGTTGCGCAGCCGCTTGCGCAGATCGCGCTCGCGCGGCAGCTCGGCCTCCTCGGGATCGGGCGCGGGCGCGGTCGCTTCGACGACGACGTCGGGCGTGATGCCCTGCCCCTGGATCGAACGCCCACTCGGCGTGTAATAGCGCGCCACGGTGAGCTTGAGGCCGCACGGCTTGGCGCCGCAGCCGTCGAGATCGATGACCGTCTGCACGGAGCCCTTGCCGAACGTCTGCGTGCCGAGGATGACGGCGCGCCCGTGGTCCTGCAGCGCGCCCGCGACGATCTCGGCGGCCGAGGCCGTGGCGCCGTCGACGACGACGACCATGGGGAAGCCCAGCCATGTCCCGCGCGAGTGCGCCTTGGCCTCGTCCATGACGTGGCCGCCCTTGCCCACGGTCTTGACGATGAGCCCGTCGGCGATGAACCGATCGGCGACGCGGATGCCCTGATCGAGCAGCCCGCCCGGGTTGCGGCGGATGTCGAGCACGAGCCCGCGCAGGCCCTTGGCCTTGCCGCTCAGCTGATCGAGGAGCTCGCCCAGCATGCCGTCGGTTGTCGCCGAGAAGAGGCGGATCTTTACGTAGGCGATGCCGTCCTCGAGCAACTTCCCCTCGACGGGCTTGAGCTCGTAGCGCGCGCGCTTGATCTTGAAGGTCAGCTCGCGGCCCTTGCGCTCGACGGCGAGCACGACCTCACTCCCCGGCGGACCCTGCATGCGCGCGACGGCGTCGTCGAACTCGAGCGGGCCGACGTCGACGCCGTCGACGCTCCGGATGACGTCGCCCGGCTCGATGCCGGCCTTGGCCGCGGGCGAGCCCTCGATGGGCGAGATGATCACGAGGTGCGTCTTGCGCTTCTCGACGTCGATGCCGATGCCGTCGATCTCCTCGTTGCCTTCCGTCTCCTGCTTGAGCCGCCCGTACTCGTCGGGATCCATGAAGCGGGAGTGCGGATCGAGCACGTCGGTGAGCCCGCGCGCGGCTCCGTACATGAGCTCCGTCTCCTGTACGTCTTCGACGTAGTGGCTCTCGATGTACGAGAGCACCTTCGTGAAGATGCCCAGCTTCTGGTACGGGTTGAACCGGCCCGCCGCGAGCGGACGCGAGAAGACCATGCCCGCCGCGAAGGCGGACGCCACGAGCAGCGCGAGCACCGCCCCGCGCGGGAACCTTGTCTTGGGGAGCATCGTCGAACCTCCAGCCCTGGGCCGAAGAGTCAGTCTACGGCACGTCGGCCGGAGCCGCGAGCGCCGCGCGGCGCGGAGACGGGCCGCACGAGCAGCAGCGGATCGACGGGCCGCCGGCCGCGCCAGACCTCGAAGGTGACGCCCACGCCG
>DASZFV010000355.1:0-6134 GCA_035939455.1 Polyangia bacterium | reverse complement strand
GGGGGTGGGACATTAGCACACCACGGCGCGAGAGGGGCTGCGTCCAATTGCGGGCACCGGCACGGGTGCGCCTCCGTCGGAGAGCGTGGGAAAGTTGCCTTTCTGGCGCGCGTGTCCGAGCGTGTTTACATGGACCGGTCTTAGGTGCTAATCATGGTCCTAATGACGATACGCTTTACGTATTGTCACGCCGTTTGACGGTCCGACCTCTACACTGCACACTGCCACGCTGCCCGCTGCAAACCGGAGCCGCTCGGAGGGTGATTTGAAGATCAAGCGCATCGAGATTTGCGGGTTCAAGTCGTTCGTCGAGAAGACCTCAATCTCCTTCCCCGACCCCATCACGTCGATCGTGGGCCCGAACGGGTGCGGGAAGTCGAACATCGTCGATGCCATCCGCTGGGTCATGGGGGAGCAGTCGGCCAAGCACCTGCGCGGCCGCGCCATGGAGGACGTCATCTTTTCGGGCTCGGAGTCGCGAGGGCCGGCCGGCATGGCCGAGGTGTCCCTCATATTCGACGCCCGCGGCCTCGCGGCGAACGCTAACCCCGACGGTGTGCCCTGGGGCGCCGTCGGGCCCGAGGAGATCGTCGTCACGCGCCGCCTGCACCGCGACGGCGAGAGCGAATATCTGCTGAACGGCGTGCCCTCGCGCCTGCGCGACGTCGTCGAGTTCTTCCTGGGCACGGGCGTCGGCTCGAAGGCCTACGCCATCATTGAGCAGGGCCGCATCGGCTTCATCGTCTCGTCGCGCGCCGAGGATCGCCGCGGCCTCATCGACGAGGCGGCCGGCATCACGAAGTATAAGTCCAAGAAGCGCGCCGCTGAGCGGCGCATGGAATCGACGCGCCAGCACCTTCTGCGCGTGTCCGACATCATCGGCGAGATCGAGGGGCGGCTGCGCTCGCTGAGGCTGCAGGCGCAGAAGGCCGAGCGCTACAAGCGCTACAAGGGCGAGCTCAAGGACCTCGACCTCTGGTCGTCGGCCCAGCGCTACCTCGGACATCTCGCCGAAGAGAAGTCGCTCGCCATCGAGCTTACGACCGTGCGCGGCCAGCACGAGGTCATCGCCGGCGCGCTCGACGTCGAGGAGACGTCTATCGAGGCCGAGCGCCTCTCGGTCACGGAGGAGGCCCACGAGCTCGCGTCGGCGAAGGACGACCTTTTCGCACTGTCGAACAAGGCCCAGCTAGGACTGCAACGCGCGGCGCACCAGGACGACGAAGCGGGGCAACTCGAGGAGCGCGCCGAGGCGGCCAAGCGCGAGATCGAGGAGCTCGCCGTCCGCGCCGCCGAACAGTCGGCGGCCATCGAGGAGCTCGACGGTCAGCTGGCGCGCCTCGAGGACGAGGCCCAGCACAGCCATGGCGCGTATGCCGGCAAGCAGACGGAGCACGACGAGCTGCGGGCGAGCCTGGCGTTGGCGCGGCGCGCGCTTGACGAGGCGACGGCCGAGCTGGCGGCGGCGCGGGCGCGCATCGCGCGCAACGAGGCGGAGCGCGCGGCCGCCGAGCAGCGGCGCGACGATCTGGCGGCGCGGCTCGAGGCCATCGCCGCCGAGGAGACGGCGGCCGCCGAGCGGGCGCGCGCGCTCGCCGCCGACGACGAGGGACTGCGCGCGAGCTTGGCCGTCATCCGGGCCCGCAGCGACGAGCGCAAGGGGCGCCGCGATGTGGCCGCTGACCGGCAGGGCGCGCTGCGCGCCGACGTCGCGCGCGGCGAGCTCGAGCTCGAGACGCTGCGCGAGGAGGCGCATCGGCGGCGGTCGCGCCTCGCTTCGCTCAGCGAGATCCAGAATCGCTACGAGAGCTTTCAGAAGGGCGTGCGCGCCATCATGCAGCACCGGGAGGCCCTCTCCGCCTCCGGGGGCGCCGGCATCCGCGGCGTCGTGGCCGACATCATGCAGCCGCCACCCGAGCTCGAGACGGCCGTCGAGGCCGTGCTGGGCGAGCGCCTTGGCAACATCATCGTTGAGTCGCACGAGGTCGGCCTCGAGGCCATCGAGTTCTTGAAACAAAAGAGCGAGGGCAGATCCTCGTTCATCCCGTTGGGACTGCGCGCGCCGATGCGGGTGCCGGCCCTGGCGGCCGCACCGGCCGGTGAGGTCGTCTTCGACATCACGGGCGGCGCGACCGTGGAGCGCGGCGCGCCTGCCCCCGGCTACATGGCCGTGCCCGACACCACGATCTGGCCGAAGGGGGAGGGTGTGCGCGGCCCCCTCCTCGACCTCATCGGCTACGATCGGCAGTACGGTCGCATTGCATCCTACCTGCTGGGCGACGTCGTCGTCGTCGAGAACCTCCGCCGCGCGCTGGAGCTGTGGCGCGAGACGCAGACGACGAAGACGATCGTCACGCTCGACGGCGAGGTCATCGATCCCCAGGGCGTCGTCACGGGCGGCGCGCGCGAGTCTGCCGTGGCGGGCGTGCTCGAGCAGAAACGCGAGATCCGCGAGCTGGAGGAGGTCGTCGCCAAGCTCGAGAGCGACATGCAAGAGGCGCTCGCGCGCCATGTCGCGCGAAAGCAGGAGCTCGTGAGCGTCGCGGACGAGCTCGAGCGGCTGGCCGACGAGCTCCGCGCCGGCGAGCTCGAGCTCTTCGGGCAGCAGAAGGATCTCGATCGGGCCACCGAGGAGCTGCACCGCTTCGAGGCGCGCCGCGCGCAGCTCGAGGCCCAGGCGGGCGAGCTCGGGCGGGCGCGCGCCGACGCTGAGGGCCGCGCAACGAGCGCGACGGCGGCGCTCGTCGCCGACGCCGCGCTCGTCGAGGGCGCGGAGCTGCGCATGGAGGAGTTGCGCGCGCGCACGACCGAGCTCGGCGAGCAGGTCGACGCCGTCGTCCAGGACCTGACGGCCCTCAAGGTCGCGGCCGCACAGGCGGAGGACCGGCGCCAGAACGCGCGCCTCACGATCGAGCGCCTGCGCCGCGAGCGCGCGGAGCACGCGGCGCGCGCGGCGCGACTCGCGCTGTCGATCGCGGAGGAGACGGCGCGCGCCGGGGACTTGCGCGCCGAGGCCGTGCGCATGCGCGACGAGGCCTCGCTGTGGCAGGCCGAGGCCGAGGCGCGCGCCCGCGCCCACGGCGACCGCCAGGACGCGCTCGAGGACCGACAAACGCGCCTCGCGCAGCGCGACGCCGAGCTCCGCGTCACGCGCGCCGACGCCGCGCGCCTGTCGCAATCTCAGGGCAAGCTCGAGCTGCGCCACCAGGAGGCGGCGCTGCGCCGCACCTCACTCGAGGAGGGCGTCGCCGAGCGCTACCGCGACGTCACGCTGCCGAGCGTCGTGCAGGATTATCACCTGCGCCCGCTCTTCGCGGAGGTCGAGGAGGCGCGCGCGAAGGAGCTGCGCGGCCTCATCGAGCGCATGGGCGAGATCAACCTCACGGCCATCGAAGAGTCGGAGGAGCTCCAGGCGCGCTTCGACTTCCTCACGGCGCAACGCGCCGACCTCGATGCGGCCATCTCACAGCTCGAGACCGCCATCGAAAAGATCAACCGCGCCTCGCGCAAGCGCTTCCGCGAGACGTTCGACGCCGTCAACCTGAAGTTCCAGGAGGTCTTCCCGCGCCTCTTCGGAGGCGGCCACGCGCACCTCGCCCTCACGGACGAGCACGATCTCCTCGAGACGGGCGTCGAGATCATCGCGAACCCGCCGGGCAAGAAGGTCAGCCAGAACATCGAGCTGCTCTCGGGCGGCGAAAAGGCCCTCACGGCCGTCTCGCTGCTCTTCGCGATCTTCCTCATCAAGCCGTCGCCGTTCTGCGTCCTCGACGAGGTCGACGCGCCGCTCGACGAGGCCAATGTGGGCCGCTTCAACCAGGCCGTGCGCGAGATGACCGACCGTTCCCAGTTCATCATCATCACGCACAACCGACGCACTATGGAGATCGCCGACCGCCTGTGCGGCATCACCATGGAGGAGCCGGGCGTGTCGAAGCTCGTCGCGGTCAACTTGCGCGGCGGCGGCAAGCGCGGGGCCGCCGCGGCAGCGCCGGCGGCAGATTCCGCCACCGCTTGATTGACCGTCGCGCGAGCGCGGAATAGACTTTGCGCGCAAGCGGAGAAGACATGTCCACGTACATCACGGAAGAATGCATCAACTGCGGCGCCTGCGAGCCGGAGTGCCCCAATGAAGCCATCAGCGAAGGCGAAGACATCTACGTCATAGATCCCAAGCTCTGCACGGAGTGCGTTGGGTTTCACGATCACGAAGCCTGCCAGGCCGTCTGTCCCGTGGAGTGCTGCCTCCCCGACCCGAACCACGTCGAGACGGAAGAGATTCTCATCACGCGCGCGAAGTCGCTGCACCCCGAGAAGGACTTCCCCGAGGGGTACCCATCGCGCTTCCGTAAGGCCTGAGCTTGCGGCCAGGACCGCCGGGGCAAACGATGCCGCGACGCCTTGTCGTGGGGATCGACGGTCCTGCCGGGGCGGGCAAATCGACGACGGCGCGCCTACTCGCGGCGCGGCTCGGCTACGACCTTCTCGACACGGGCGCGATCTACCGCGTCATGGCCTTGCTCGCGCGGAGGGCGGGCATCTCCTGGGAGGACGGGCCCGGCGTGGCCGCGCTCGCCGACGGCCTCGACCTCAAGTTCCGCCTCGAGGGCGGCGTCAACCACGTGTTCGTCGGCGGCGTCGACGTGAGCAAGGAGATCCGCACGCCCGAGACGTCCGACGGCGCTTCGCGCGTCTCGGCGCTGCCCGAGGTCCGCGCCGCCTTGCTGGACCTGCAGCGGCGTCTCGGCGCGCAGGGCGGCGTCGTCGTCGAGGGCCGGGACATCGGCACGGTGGTCTTCCCCGACGCCGGCGCGAAGTTCTTCCTCACGGCCAACCCGGACGAGCGCGCGCGACGCCGCGTCGCCGAGCTCCAGGCGGGCGGCCGCCCGGCGGACTTCGCCACGACCCGCGCCGAGATGCAGGCACGCGACGAGCGCGATTCGAACCGCAGCGTCGCGCCCCTCAAGCAGGCCGACGACGCCGTCGCCATTGACTCCTCGGGGCTCACGCCCGAGGAGGTCGTTTCGAGGATGGCCGCCATCGTCGCGGGTGCCGCTGGGAGCTAGGACCGGTCTGTCCGGTCCCTCGGCCGTCCTGGCGTTGACTTTCCCTAGATCCGACGTTAGTTTTCGCAACCTTCGCCACCCGAATGGTCGGTGCGCGCGGAACGTCGAGAAGAGACCCAAACCCCAAAACCCCTGAGCGGGACCGCCTCACCGGCGACCGACGAAAAGGGCATCTGAGTAGGCCTTCGTTTGACGTAGGCCCCGGCAAGGACAGAACAACGCATGGTTTCGATGAGTACGATGAGCAACGACGACGACAAGAACACAGCCGCCCACGACCCCGAGAGCTTCGCCGCTCTCTTCGAGGAAGAATCCCAGCGACACGTCGTCAAGGAAGGCGACATCGTCAAGGGCAAGGTCATTCACATCGGCAAGGATCACGTCGTCGTCGACATCGGCTACAAGTCCGAAGGCACGATCCCGCTCTACGAGTTCACGCAAGCCGACGGCACCGTGGGCATCAAAGAGGGTGACGAGATCGACGTCTTCCTCGAGAGCCGCGAGGACGAGAACGGCCTTTGCGTCCTCTCCAAGGAGAAGGCTGACCGCCTCAAGGTGTGGGACGAGATCTCAGGCGCCTGCGAGCGCGACGAGCTCATCGAGGGCACGATCAGCGCGCGCGTCAAGGGCGGCCTGTCGGTCACGATCCGCGGCGGCGTGAAGGCCTTCTTGCCGGGCTCGCAGGTCGACCTGCGGCCGGTGCGCAACCTCGACGCCTTCATCGGCAAGGCCCACCGCTTCAAGGTTATCAAGTTCAACAAGAAGCGCGGCAACATCGTGCTGTCGCGCCGCGTGCTCCTCGAGAAGGAGCGCGCCGAGATGAAGGAGCAGACACTCGAGAAGCTCAAGGAGGGCCAGATCGTCGAGGGCATCGTCAAGAACCTCACGGAGTACGGCGCCTTCATCGATCTCGGCGGCATCGACGGTCTCCTGCACATCACCGACATGTCCTGGGGCCGCATCACGCACCCCTCGGAGATGTTCCAGGTGGGCGACCACGTGCGCGTCAAAGTCCTCAAGTTCAACGTCGAGACCGAGCGCGTCTCGCTGGGCTTAAAGCAGATCAGC
>DASZFV010000354.1:0-12361 GCA_035939455.1 Polyangia bacterium | reverse complement strand
GACGGCGCCACGGATCGTGCGTGAGCGAAGGCGCTCGACGCCGAGCACCGTCGTGAGCGCCACCTCGAGCGGCCGCCCGATCGTCGCTTGCGTCAACTCGGGCGGCGCGTCGCCGCCGCGGGCGACGACGACGATGCGCGGGAAATCGATCTCGGGGTAGATGCCGCTCGGCATGCGCGTCGTGAGCAGCGCGCCGCTGGCGGCGAGGCCGACGGCGACGACCCAGACGAGCGCGCGGCGCGACGACAGCCAGCCCGTCACCGCGTCACCTCTAGGGCCTCGCCGTCGGCGATGCCGATGACCGGCTCGACGACGACCTCCTGACCGGCCGCGAGGCCCGGCGCCTCGACCTTGGCGCCCGCCGCGCCGCCGCGCGCGAGCCGCCGGACGTGCGCGAGGCCGTCGGCGCCGCACAGCACGACCTCCACCTCGGCGCCCGCGCCGCTGCGCACCGCCTCCTTCGGCACCACCACGGTTCGCCGCGCGCCGCCCGCGCCGACGCGCGCGGTGCCGAGCACGCCGATGGGGGGGCGCGGCCCCTTCCGGAGGTCGAGCGTCACGCGCGCCACGCCGAGGCCCGTCGCCCGATCGACGGCGGGGGACACCGCCGACACGGCGCCCGTCCACGAGGCGCCCGGCAGGGCCGCGATGACGACCTCGGCGGCCTGGCCCTTGCTCACGCGCACGAGATCGCCCGCGGTCGCGTCGGCGCGAAGCTCGAGGCGGCTCGGGTCGGCGACCTCGACGATGGGCGTCGCCGGCGTTCCGTCGACGAGCTCGCCGGCGCGCCGGAAGATCCGAATCACGACACCCGCGAGGGGGCTGCGCACCGTCGCGCGCTCGACCTGCCGCGCCGCGCGGTGGGCGGCCGCCTCGGCCTCACTCAGCGCCGCGGCCGTCGTGGCTTCGCGCGCCGTCGCGTCGTCGACCTCTTGCCGCGCGGCGATGCCGTGCTCGAAGACGCGCCGCACGCGCGCCGCGGTGGCCTCGGCGTTCCGGGCCTCGGCGCGCGTGCGCGCGACGCCCGCCGCCGCGGCGCGCGCCTCGTCGGCGAGCGGCGCGGCGTCGACGCGCGCCACGGGCGTCCCGAGCGCGACGACGTCCCCTTCGCGAACGAGGATCTGCAAGAGGCGCCCGCCGACCTGGGCGGCGACCTGGGCGTCCTTCTCCGGTAGGGGCGAAACCGTGCCGCGGAGCTCGAGCGTGTCGGTCAGCGTCGCGGCCTCGGCGGGCGCGCAGCGCACCTTGCGCTTCGTCGCCTCTTCGGCGACGTCCTTCGGGCGGCACGCGCCCGCCGCCGACAACGCGAGGGTCGCCACGACGAGCGCCTCAGCGCGCATCTCGGTCTCCGTCGAGGGCGACGCCCAGCGCGCGCTCGACGTCCGCGAGCGCCCGCTGCGACGTCGACCGCGCCTCGACGTAGGCGAGGCGGCCTTCGAGCAACGCGCGTTGCGTCTCGAGCACGCGCAGCAGATCGACGCGCCCGTCGCGGTAACCTTCCTCGGTCATCCGACGGGCCTCCTCGAGCGCCGGCAGGACCTCCTTGCCGAGCGCCTGGGCGCGCAGGGAGGCGCCCCGGGCCTGCTCGGTGGCGTCGACGAGCTGCAGGCCGAGCCGGCGCGCGTCGACGTCGGTCGTCGCCTCCGCGAGCCCTTGCTCGGCGCGCGCTCGCGCTATGGCGCCGCCGCGCTGGCTCAGCACGGGCGCCTCGAACGACAGGCCGCCGATGACGTCCGTGCCCGGGACCGTCGGGTCGGACTGGGCCACGGCGATCTGCGCGTTCACGACGGGCCAGCGCAGCCGTTGCTCGGACCGCACACGCGCGGCGGCGGCCGCGGCCTGCGCGCGATCGCGCTCGAGCGCGGGATGGCGCGCGAGGAGGCCCTGCAGCGCCTCGGCGTCGGGGGGCAGGGGACCGAGCTCCGGAGCGCCGACGGCGCGCAGAGGCGCGCGGTCGCACGCGCCGAGCCACGTCGCGAGGCGCGCGGCCGCCGCCGCGACGTCGGTCTTCGCGGCGAGAGCCTCGGCGTCCGCGCGCGCCCGGTCGGCGTTCGTCCGTACGGCATCGAGACGTGGCGTCGAGCCCGCCGCGAAGCGCTCCTGGGCGATCGAGGCCAGGCGCCTGGCCTCCTCGGCCGCGGTCTCGAGCAGGGCCACCCGCTCTTGCGCCTCCCACAGGTCGAGCCAGGCGCGCGTCGCGTTCCAGCGGGACTCGAGGCGCATGGCGCTTGTCTCCAGCGTGACGGCGTCGGCGTCGGCGCGCGCGGCGGCGACGGCGGTGCCGCGCTGTCCGAACAGCGGCAAGGGCACGCTGACGCCGGTGGTGAGGCGCGCCGAAAGCCTGGCGCTCTGGACGCTGATGGTCGGGTTCCCGAGGGCGCCGGCGGCGTCGACCTGCGCGCGCGCCACGCTCTCGCGCCGCTCCGCGAGGACGACGTCGGCGCCCGCGTGCGTCGCCAGGGCGCGCGCCTCGGCGAGCGAGAGCGCGCGCGGGCTCGTCTCCTCGGCGCGCACGCGCCGCACCGCGGACCAGGCCACGAGGATGAGGAGAAAAGAGAGACGACGCACGCGCTCCCACTCCTACGCCCCCAACATGAGACTCACATGAGAGGCCTGCGAGGGGCTTACCGTCGCACGGCGCTCGCGCCATACTTGCGGGGGATGCGCGTCCTGCTCATCGAAGACTACGCGCCGCTCGCGCGGTCCCTCGCGCAGGGGCTGCGGGAGGCGGGCTATGCGGTCGACGCGACGGGGGACGGCGCGGAGGGCCTCGCCCTCGCCGAGGCGAATCCCTACGACGCCGTCGTTCTCGACCTGATGGTGCCGAAGGTGGACGGGCTCACGATCCTCGCCCGCCTACGCGCCCGCGGCTCCAACGCTGGCGTCCTCATCGTCACGGCCCTAGATGAGGTTTCCTCTCGCGTGGGCGGTCTCGACCTCGGCGCCGACGACTATCTCGTCAAGCCGTTCGCGCTCGAGGAGCTGTTGGCGCGGCTGCGCGCCGTCATCCGCCGGCGCTACGGCGCGCCGGCCAACCTCGTGACCGTGGCGGATCTGGTCATCGATGCCGGTGCCCGCACGGTCAAGCGCGGCGGCCAGGTGGTGTCGCTCTCGGCGCGCGAGTTCGCGCTTCTCGAGTACCTGGCGCTGCGCCGCGGTCAGGTCGTCACGCGCACCGAGATCTGGGAGCACGTCTACGACTTCGCGGCCGAGCCGTCGAGCAACGTGGTCGACGTCTACGTCGGGTACCTGCGCCGGAAGCTCGGCGACGGCGAGGGCGGGGCGCCGCGGCTCATCCACACGCACCGCGGGCTCGGGTACTCGCTCGAGGCGCCGGAGATCGCGTGAGGCGCTCGCTGCGCCTTCGACT
This sequence comes from Polyangia bacterium, assembly GCA_035939455.1. Lineage (GTDB taxonomy): Bacteria > Myxococcota_A > Polyangia > Fen-1088 > Fen-1088 > DASZFV01. The sequence continues at coordinate 8,991 of DASZFV010000354.1, read as the reverse complement.
CACGGTCGCCGTCGTCGGCGTCCTCGCGACCGTGCTCGTCGCGATGTCGCTCGTGCTGCACGCCGTCTTCGCGCGCGCCCTCTGGCGGGAGCTCGACGGGCGCCTGCGCGACGACGCCGCCGCCGTCGCCGGCATGGCCGAGGAGGACGGGGCCGAGAGCGAGTTCGAGTATGAAGCCCTCCCCGAGTTCGAGCGGCAGTGGCGCCCGGCGTACTTCGAGGCCTGGCTGGACGACGGCCGCGTACTCGCGCGCTCGCCCTCGCTGGGCGCCGGCGACCTTGCGCGTGGGGCTGTGCGCGCGGCCGCGCCCACGATCTCGGACGTGTCGCTGCCGGACGGACGCCCGGGGCGCGCCCTCCAGCTGCGGCAGCCGCTGCGGATCGAGGACGCGGCTTCCGCGAAGGGGGCCGCGCGCGTCTCCCAGCGCTTCGTGACGGTCGTCGTCGCGCGCGGCACCGAGGAGGTCGTCGAGACCCTCGGCTCGATGCGCCGGTGGCTCCTGCTGCTCGGGCTGCTCAGCATCCCCTCGGCGTCTGCGGCCGCCGTGCTGGCCGTCTCGCGCGGCCTGCGCTCGACGCGCGCGCTGGCGGCGCGCCTCGGCGGCCTCGATGCCGGCCAACTCGGGCGCGCGCTGCCGCTCGACGATCTCCCCGAGGAGCTCGCGCCCGTCGTCGCGAAGATGAACGAGCTGCTCGCGCGGCTGCGCGCGTCGTTCGCGCGCGAGAAACGCTTCACGGCCGACGTCAGCCACGAGCTGCGCACGCCGCTCGCCGCCCTGCGCACCACCCTCGAGGTCGCCGCCTCGCGCGAGCGCCCGGCGCCCGAGTACCGGAGCGCCATCGACGACGCCGTCGCCATCGCCCTCCAGATGCAGGCCCTGTGCGAGAACCTCCTCGCGCTCGCGCGCCTGGACAGCGGACCTGTGCCCGCGCGTCGAGAGGAGGTCAGCCTGCGCGCGCTCGTTCAGGACTGCTGGCGACCGTTCGAGGTCCCCGCGGGCGCTCGCGGCCTGAAGTTCGAGAACGAGATCGCGCCCGCCGCGGCCGTCGTGAGCGATCGGGAGCAGCTCCGCCTCGTGATCTCGAACCTGCTCTCGAACGCCGCGGCCTACACGACGCTCGGCGGGACGATTCGCGTGCGCGCGGCCGGCGGCGACGCTCCCGCGGCCACGGTCCTCGAGGTCCACGACAGCGGTCCGACCATCCCCGACGACGTGCTCCCTCACGTCTTCGAGCGGTTCTTCCGGGGCGATGCGACGCGCTCCGACGGCGTTCATTGCGGCATCGGGCTCTCGCTCGCGCGCGGCATCGCGGAGGCGCTCGGCCTCGCGCTGACCGGCCGCAACACCCCCGAGGGCGGTGTCGTCTTCGCCGTGTCGAAGGGATTGCCTGACGCGGGCGCGCCCTGACCCCGGCCGACGTCGCGCGCCGCCGCGACTCAGAAACCTGAGTGGGCTGAACGGCGCGGCCTCGCGAGATCGCGCGTCTGCGCGGACTTGCCGCTGGCGCGTCTCTTGCTGCCAGCTGACGTCATGCCTTCACACACCGTCGCACGTCTGATTGGGTTCGCGTTCATCGCCGGCATAGCCGCTTGCGGCAATGTCTCGCTCTCTCCCGAAGGGGGCGTGAGCGCCGGCCCCGGCTTTGGCAAGGACGGCGGCAGCGGGACCTCGGGCGGCGGCACGACTGGGAGCGCGGGCGCCGCGAGCGCCGAAGCGGGGAGCTCGGGCAGCGCGGGCGCGACGGCGGGCAGCGGCGGCGCGGGCCCGGGTGGTGGCGCCGGCGGGCAGGCGGGCGCCGCCGGCGGCGCGGGCGGGAGCGCGGGCGCCGGCGGCACGGGCGGCGGCTGCGTGTGCCCCGCCGACTACGCGCCCGTCTGCGGCGTCGACGGCAAGACCTACGGCAACACGTGCGAGGCCAAGTGCGCGGGCGTCACGATCGCGAGCGAAGGCGTGTGCGCGGACGGCGGTGTCTCGGACACGATCACGTTGCAGCTCGTCCTGCCCGCGCGCGAGTCGTTCTGCGATCAGACGATGGGGTGCAACGGCGCCGCGCCTCACTTCATGATCCTCGAAAACGGACAGCCGCTCACGATCGCCACGCCGCCCTGTCCGACGATCTGCTCGGCCACCTGCAAGGCCGAGCTTTGCCCCCTGCTGTGCGTCGCCCCCCACGGCGTCGCCGTCACGGCACCCGAGCTGAAGTGGGACGGCACGTTCTACAAGACGTCGACGTGCGGCCAGGGCACGAGCTGTTACGCTCCGGGCCACGCGCCCGCCGGCAAATACGTCGCGCGCATGTGCGCCACGCCCGGCACCTCGAGCGCGCCCGACGGGGGCTTCGTCTCCGCCTGCACGGCCACCGGTCCCGCCGCGTGCGTCGACGTGCCCTTCGAATACCCGGGACCGACGCCCGTCGTCGGCCACCTGCCGTAGCGTCCGGGCGCGGGTCAGAAGATCTGCTGGAAGCCGGCGCTCACGCGGCCGGGGAGCCCGGCCGGCGTCACGACGCCGGCGCGCAGCGGAACCGCCCAGTCCACGCGCAGGACCGAGGCGTTGAGCTGGGGGATGAGCCAGCGCAGCCCGAGCCCCGCGTCGGCGCGAATCGCCAGGTCATTCAGCGACGTCGCCGCGTCGCCCACGTCGCAGAACAGGAGCCCGCCCACGCGCTGCGAGAAGAGCGCGAGCGGCGCCGAGCGCAGCTCAACGTGCCCGACCACGAGGCTCGCTCCCTGGAGCTCGCCGATGACGTAGCCGCGCAGGCCCGTGTCGCCGCCCAGGAAGTAGCGCGTGCGATGGGTGTCGGCCCGCACCGCGTCCACCTCGGCGGAGGCGACGACGCGGAGCAGGCGCGCGAGGAGCGGCGACGCGCCGTAGAGCTTGCCCTGGACCGTCTGGTCGATGGCGCGGCCCTCGCGCAGGCGAAGCGCGCCCGTCGCGGAGACGCTCATATAAGAACCGCGCGGACCCGCCGCCCACCCGGCCGACGCGCTGAGCGGATAGGCGCGAAAATCGGCGCCGAGCTCGGGCGCGCCATAAGCCGCCCGCAGCGACAGGAACGGTCCGAGGCGCGCGTTCTCGCGCAGGTCGAAAGTGTTCAGGTCGCGGTAGATGCCGTACCACGCGGTGAACAGATCGTACTGGACGTAGGGCTCGGAGCGCAGCTCCGACAGCGGCGCGTACTGGTCGAGAAACGCCCGGAGCGCGTCCGGCGTGGCCCCGCTGTAGTCGGCGTCCGCGGCCATCGCCGAGCGTCGATCGTCGAAGCGGTAGCCCATCGTCACGCGCTGGATCACGACCCGGCCGAACGAGCGCGTCGCCGAGCCGTCGACGATCGCGTACCGGCGTCGGAAGATGTACGGGACGGTGACACCGGGCATGCCCATGATCGGCTCGTTGGCGAGCGCGTTCCCCTGGAACCCGCGCACGACGACGTCCTCGTGCGCGACGTTCAGCGCCGCGCCCCAACGGCTCGCGAGCGCGTAGAGCGGGTAGATGAGCGAGAAGCTCTCGACATTGCCCTCGTAGGCGTTCGTGTCGCGCGTGTAGTCGGCGACCGCCGTCGCGAGCAGCTGCAGCCGCGTGCCCGCGATGTTCGGATCGAAGTAGGTCGGGCCGATGGCGAACTTGCCGAGATCGAGCGAGAACCCGAAGGAGAGGTACTTGCGCCAGCCGAAGAGGTTGTTCTCGGACAGCGAGGTGTCGAGGCTCGACAGCGTGTTCTGCTGGAACTCGAAGTCGGTGTTGAAGCGCAAGCTCCAGACGTCGCGGGTCACGACGAGCACGTCGACCGTCCCGGGGCGCGGCGAGGCCACGGGCAAGATCGCCACGACGCTCGAGAGCTCGGGCGGCGCGATCGTCTCGCCGGTCGCCGTGACGACGGTGGGCGGCGACTGCAGGTTACGCATGCTCTCCTCGACGAGCGCCTCGTCGTACGGCTGACCGGGCCGGAACAGGAGCTCGCGCTGGAGGATGTCGGGACGCGTCGTGCGGTGGAAGATGTTGAACCACTGAAAATACCAGTCGCGGCGCGAGAACACCTCCTGGTTGACGACGTAAATCGTTCCGACGACCTTCCCCGCGGGGGCCGGCTCGGGCCGCAGCCCCAGCGTCGCGAGCCCCTCGTCGACGGATTCCCGCTCGAGGCGGCTCAGCGGACGTTCGGACTGCGCGTGGGCGGTGCCCGCGCCGAGCGCCGCGACGGCGAGCGCCGCGAGCACCGCCCACGAGAGCCGGCCAGACACGTCGACGGGTCGCACTGGCAAGGGAGGCATCCGTTCGCGCCTCGCACGGTGCCATCGGCGCAACCGATCGCGCAAGCGCGGGCGAACGGCCCCGCGAAAGCTACGCCCTCGGCCTGTCTGGCGTCGCTGTTCGCTCGGGTGCTCGGTTTCTAGACGCACCAGGGTCGAATCTGGCTCACGCCGCAGCCTCCGACGCATTGCGAGCCCCGAAAACGGCGCGTAAACGACGGGACCAGGAATTATTCGTGAGCCGGGCGAATCGGGATGGGGACTATGTTCCTGTCCCCCCAATCGCAAAACGCCCCGTCGTCATCACGCGTGAGAGCGCTCGCCCGTTCGCGGCGCGTGCTCTCCCCGAAAGCAGGAGCGAATACATGGCCAGGTCCTCTCTTCCCTTTGTCGTCGTCGTCCTCTCGGCCGCCGCGGGCATCGCTTGCAATGGCGGCGCGTCCTCTCCACGCGGCATCGGCATCGGCGGCGGTGCCGGTTCCGGTTCGGCCGGTTCGACGGCGACGGGTGGAAACGGCGGAGAGCCCGTCGCGGGCAGCACCGGTCAGGGGTCGGGCGGTGCTTCCGTCGCCGGCACCGGCGGTCCCTCCGACATGGACGCCGCCGCAGGGGCGGGCGGCGCGCCCCCCGCGCTCGACGGCAGCGCCACCGACGGCGCGAGCAGCGATTCGGGCCCCACAGTCACCGACCCAGGGACGGAGGGAGACGGAATCGTAATGATCGCCGCGCCCTTCACGGCGGCTCCGGACATGTCCGTCAAGGCGGGCGTCGCCAAAGGCAAGACCCTCAACTTCTCGATGAGCGGTCGCGCCTGCGCCCTCTACCTCCCGGCCGGCTACGTCTCCGGCACCGAGATCCCTTTCATGGTCGCGCAGGACGGCCTGAGCTTTTCGGGGGACGTCCGCACGCCTCTCGACAACATGATCGCCGACGGCCGGCTGCCGGCGATGGCCTTCATCTTCGCCGACCCGGCGGGCAACCGGAGCGTCGAATACGACACGGCCTCGGACAAGTACTATCAATTCGTCGAGACCCAGCTCCTCCCGCAGGCCGTCACGCAGGCGATGATGCAGGCGAACGTCGTGCTGAACCTGACGAAGAACCCGGAAGGGCGCGGCACCTATGGCGGCAGCTCGGGCGGCGCGGCGGCGTTCACGATGGGGTGGCTGCATCCCGAATCGTACCGGCGCATTCTGACGATCTCGGGCAGCTTCGTGGCCTTGCAGAAGTCGCCGCCAACGTTTCCCCAAGGCTGCGCGGACTACTACATGACAGAGGTCCCGGACACCGTCCCCAACGTGACGCCGAACAAGCCGCTGCGCGTGTTCATCGAGGCCGGCTCGAACGATCTGCTCAGCCCAACGTGGAGGAACGCGAACGACGCCATGGGCAAAGCCTTCGCGGCGAAGGGCTACCACTATCGTTACGTGCAAGCGCAAGGCGCCTACCACGAGGACCCTGGGGCGCGGCACCAGTACTTGCCTGACGCCCTCCTTTGGTTGTGGCGGGGTTACCAGAAGCCCTAGAGCAGACCGAGGAACCTCGACGCGATGCCGACGACAACCAGATCGGCTGCCAGTAACCGACGCTCAATCGACGGTTCGGTCTGCGCGTCGCCGCCCCAGGGTCATCGCGGCCGCGAAGAGTCGCCGCAGTGGCTCCTCGGGGAGAAAGCACGCGACGAGCATTGAGGCCATCAGCAACGCGAACCAGACCACGGGGCCGAACATGAGGCCGATCATCGCGTGCATGCCGAGGCCGATCACCAAGGCGGGTCTTCGGGTCCACGGCAAGGCGAACCACAGGGGCGCGCCCACCTCGAAGAGCAGGACGAGCCCCTGCAGGATCCACCACCCCCACGCGGGCGTCGCGCGCATGATCAGCCACGCGGCGGCGGTCTGATACTGATCGTGCAGGTGCGTCCAGAGGACCTGGTGGGTCAACCAGTCGCCGCGCGCCTTGGCGATCCCCGTCGCCGAATACATCGTGACGAGGAAAACCTGGAAGAAGCGGATCGTGCCGCTTCCCCCGGTCGTCGGCAGCGGCGCGGCTGGCCGGCGCCGGCGCCGAAGCCAGGCGTCGACGCTATACCGGGCGCCGCACGGGGCCAGGAGCAGAGCCAGCGTCAGGGGCGGCGCGAGCTTCGTCACCGTGAAGGCCTCGAGGCGGTCGGCGAGCGTGGCGTACCCGACGAGCAGCGCGAGCACGGCCGCCGCCACCGGGGTCGCGAAGCCTGCCACCAGAGACAGACCCGACAGGGCGATGACGACGGCGACCGTCCAGGCGGCCCAGGGCGGCATCGCCGGCAAATAGAGGGGCTGGCGCCAGTCGCCGCCCAGATCAGGCACGCGGAATCCGGCGGAGCCAAGCCAGTGGTCGGCGTGCACGAGCCGCGAGGACAAGAACCCCAGCACCGCCAGCGGCACGAGCACGCGCAGCAGGACCAGCCGCTCGATCGGTTGGGGAGCGTCGAGCCAGCGGCGCAGCCACGCCATCGGCTCGAAGGCCGCGCCGGTGCCTGGCGAGCCGGGCGGCGCGGCGGCGCGCGTTCCGCTCTTGTGCTTGGCGACGCGACTCACGGCTCCTCCTCGCATCGCCGCGTCCGCGCTTCCATCGACGTCGTGTACCAGTAGCGACGTTCGACGCTGGGCGGATACTCGTCGAGAGGCATCCACCGCCAACGCGGGCCGGTCTCGCCGAGGGGCGGAATCGGCACGCGCAGGCTCAGGAGCATGACGCCGCCGATGCGCTCGGCGGGCCGCATGTGGTTCTGCGCGCTGGTGATGTATCGATCGAGCGCCACGAGGACGGGCCGCTGGCGGTGGTGGAAGAACATGGCGCGATCGAAGCGGCTCTCCTTGTCGTCTTGCCTGATCGGGAAGAACGGGCGCACGTCCACCTCGTCGAAGCGCCCGAGGGCGCAGCGCCAACCGCGCGCGCGCCACTCGATGGAGTCGATGGCGGCGTTGGGAAAGAGCTCAGCGACCTGAGTGAAGAAGAGCACGGGGCGCGGCAAGACCCGCTCGGGCAGAGCCGGCTTGACGGCGGCGAGCCAGATCGCGGCGAGGTACAGGGCACCGGCGAGTGCGCCGGCGCGCCGAAGCCAAAGAGGCGTCCACGGCTCGGCCCGCGCTTCGGCGGGCGCTCGTGGCGCCGCGCGTTCCTGCGAGTCGACGTCTCTTCGGGCCATCGCGCGCCCCCGTCTTAGCGGATGCGCCCACCAGCGTCGAGCCCCCCTCTTCGCGGCAAAGCCGGCCGATCCCTGAAGCACCAGTGTTTCAGTGCCTGGGAAGGCGGGGGCTCGTCGTCGATATAACGCAATGCCGCGCCAGGCCCCTGCCGGGGAGATGCTATCCTCAAGGCTCGTCGCGCCTCGACGTCTTTCCATGAAGTGGTGCCGGTTCGGTGGTCCGCTCCGCCCCGCGCTCGCGAGCGGCCTCGCGCTGCTCCTGGCGTCTGCGCGCGCGGACGCGCACAGGAACGGAATCGCGTCCGAGGGCTGCAGCGGCTGTCACTCGGGCGGGACGCCGGCCACGGTGGCGATCACGGCGGCGCCGGCGATGCTCTCGCCCGGACAGATGGCGACCTTCGCCGTGGCCATCACGGCGCCCGAAGGCTACGCGGGCCTGTTCATGACGGCGGACACGGGCACCCTCGTGTCCCTCGCGGGACAGGGCACGCAGCTCATCTCGGGCGGCATCACGCACACGGCCCCCAAGAAGGCGGTGAACGGCGTCACGACGTTCCAAATCGGCTGGATGGCGCCGGCCGGCCTGGGCGGCGTAAGCGTCAACGTCTACGCGCTGGCAGCCAACGGCGACAACACGCCTCGCGGCGACGGGGCGGGCATGGGCTTCGAAGCCTTCGCCGTGGGGTGCAGCGGGATGATGCTCTACCGTGACTTCGACGGCGACGGCTACGGCGCCATGACGAGCGGCTACACCCGAAGCTGTGGCCCGGAGAAGGGCTACGCGGCAATGGCGGGCGACTGCGACGACAACGACGAACGCATCTATCCGGGCGCGGTCGAGATCTGCAACCACCGCGACGACAACTGCAACGGCCTCATCGACGAGGGCCTGCCCACGATGACCTATTATTTGGTCGTCGGCGGCGGCGCCCCCGCAGGCTCGCCCATGATGGTCACGGACTGCGCGCCGCCCGCGGGGTATTGCGCGCGCGCGTCGTGCGGGACGGGGTGGTGCCGGCGGATCGCGTCGAGCTGCGACCTAAACGACTGCACGCCCGGCGCGCCGATACCTGAGACCTGCAACGACTTCGACGACGACTGCGACGGCGTCGTCGACAACGGCACCGATCTCCAGCTCTGCGGCCCCACCGGTCTCACGTGCGTCCAAGGCATGTGTGTCAAGCCAGGGACCGTGATCCCCGACGCCGGCGCCGGCGACGCGTCGAAGGCTGGCGGCGGCAACGCCGCCAGTGGAGGGGCGGAGGTCATGGGCAGCGCCGGCGAGGGGCCGTTTCGGCGCTCCGAGGCGGTCGGTTGCGACGTCGCGACCGGAGGGTCGCCGTCGGCGCTCGCGGTCGCGCTCGCCCTCGCGCTGGCTGGGGGCTCCGCCCTCCGCAGCCGAGCCCGCCGGCCTGCTCGCGCGAAGCGTCAGACCAAGGCGTGAACCAAACGAAGCGTCACCACACGAAGCGTCAGAAGCGCCATCAGAAGCGTCAAATGAAGCGTAAGATGTGGGCATGAGCGGATCCGACAAGAGGAAGCAGAGCCTG
>DASZFV010000353.1:0-5956 GCA_035939455.1 Polyangia bacterium | reverse complement strand
CGCGTGCGGATGCCGCCCGACGCCTTGACGCCCACGGTGGGTCCCACGGCGGCCCGCAGCGTGCGCACGGCGTCCTCGGTGGCGCCGCCAGCGAGAAAGCCCGTCGACGTCTTCACGAAGGCGGCACCGGCCACGACGGCGGCGCACGCGGCCGCCGTCGTGCGCTCGGCCGACCAGAGGGTCGTCTCGAGGATGACCTTGACGGCCGCGCCGCGCGCCGCCTCGACAATGGCGGCGATCTCGTCGCGCACGGCCGCGTCGTCACCGGCGCGGATGGCCCCGAGGTTGGCCACGACGTCGAGCTCGGTGGCGCCGTCGTCGCGCGCGCGCGCCGCCTCGGCGACCTTGATGGCCCTCGCGTTGGCCCCGTGCGGGAACGCGACGACCGAGGCGACGGCGACGCGGCTGCCCGCGAGGGCGCGCGCCGCGCGCGCCACCCAGAGCGGCTGCACGCACACCGCCGCGAAGCCGAAGCGCAGCGCCTCGGCGAGGAGCCGATCGATCTCGGGCGCGTCGGCATCGGGCCGGAGCAGCGTGTGGTCGATCACCGCCGCGAGTTTCTTGTCCACGCTCGCCTCGCTCGCGACCTCGTCCACGCGTCCTCCTCCGCTTCGTCCTCAGCGGTCGGCGTCTTGGGGGCTTGGAACGAGGCCGACGGTCGCGCGCAGCGCCGCTGGAAGACGCACGACGCGCCCCTCCCGCGTGATGCACGCGTGGACGGTTCGCCCCGACACGAGCTTCTCGCCGTCGGGCGCGCGGCGGATCTCGTACTCGAAGCGCACCGAGGCCGCGCCGCGAGCGTGCACGGCGGTCGCGATGACGAGCTCGTCGTCGTAGCGCGCCGGGCGGTGGTACGAGATCTGCGCCTCGACGACCGGCAGCATGAGCCCCTGCGTCTCCTCGAACGCGCGATACGTCGAGCCCGCGCGGCGCAGGTGCTCGTTGCGCGCGATCTCGAAGTACCGCAGGTAGTTCGCGTAGTAGACCATTCCCATCTGATCGGTGTCGCCGTAGATGACCCGCACGCGCGCGACCTCGCGCAGCGGCGCGGGGGCGGCGAACGCGGTCACGGGTTCGGCGGGCATGCCCGGACCTTACCCGGGGGCGCGCGCCGCGCAAAGCGGTGGCGGGCGTAGCCCTAGTAACGAAGCGTCCCCGTGATGACGAGCGCGGCCTGACCCGCGATGAGGACGCGCTCGCCGCGATCCGCACAGCGCACGTCGCCGCCGCGCGCGCTCACCTGGCGCGCCCGCAGCGCGGGCTTGCCGAGGCGCGCCGCCCAGTATGGCGCGAGCGTGCAGAACGACGAGCCGGTCACGGGATCCTCGGGAATGCCGTGGGCGGGCGCGAAGTAGCGGGATACGAAGTCGACGCCGGGCAGCGCGCCGTCCGCCGGCGCCGTTACGCAAATCGTCACGCCGAGCCGCGAGATGGCTGCCATGTCCGGCGCGAGCAGCCGCACGTCGTCGGCCGTTTCGAGGACGGCGAGGACGACCCCGCCGACGTGCGCGACCTCGTTCGGGCGCGCTCCCAGCGCCGCGGCCACGGCCGCCGCGCGGTCGGGCGCCGGCTGGGCGGGACGCGCCGGAAAGTCCATGACGAAGAGGTCGCCGCCCCTGGCGTCGGACTCTTCGCGCCGCACGGTGAGCGTGCCGCTCCTCGTGCGGAAGGCCACCTCGGCGCGACCCGGCTCGAGCTCCGTCATGACGACGAACGCCGACGCGAGCGTCGCGTGCCCGCACAGCTCGACCTCGACGGTTGGCGTGAACCAGCGCAGGGTGAAGGCATCGCCCTGACGGTGGAAGAACGCCGTCTCCGAGAGGTTCATCTCGGCGGCGATGTCGTGCATGAGCGCCTCTGGGACCGGCGCCTCGAGCGGGCACACCGCCGCCGGATTGCCGGTGAACGGCCGGTTCGCGAACGCGTCGACCTGGTAGAGCGGCAGCGTGGGCATGGCGCGAGTATGCCGCGAGCCGGCCGGACGCGCGCGGCGCCTGTGGCTGCCGGCGCGCCCTCAATGGTTCGCAGGCGGCGACGGGCTCGAGGCGCGCTCGAGCTCGCGCCGGTGAATCTCCGCGGCCTCCTCGCTCATGTTGAGGAGCGCGAGGCGCGTCGCGCCCAAAAGGTTGACGCAGGCCCACACCATGCCGGCGGCGCCCACGACGCCCGCGACGAGGGCGAGCCCCGCGAGAAACGTGAAGGCCGCCCGCAGCGACGAGGACGCCACGCCGGCCCCGAGGATCGAGATCAGGCTCGCGCTCACGAAGCTCCCGATGGCGACGTAGGCAGCGCGCAGGCCGTTGAGGAGCATCGCCGCCTGCCGCTCGAGGCGCGAGATCTGTTTGACGAGCAGCGCGCGCGCCTCGGCGGTGTGGGCCTCGTGGTAGCGCATCGCGATCGCGCGCATCCGCTCGCTCGCGCGCAGAAACCGGTTGCTCGTCGACAGCGCCAGCACCGAGGCCGCGTTCGTGAGCACGGCCGGCGCCGCGATCAAGGACAGCAACGCGAACGGGTTCTGCGCGAACGCCCCGGGGTCAGTCGGCATCCGTTACCTGCCCTTTCGCATCGGAGGGTCACTGAATCGTGAAGGCGTCGACGCGGCCGTCCTTAAGGACGACGCGGATCTCGTAGTCCTCGGGCGCGCCGGCGGGCTCGAGCTTCCACAGGTGGAGCGTGCGGTCGCCCTTGCGCAGCGTCCCGAGCAGCGTCGTCTTGTAGCCCTTGAGCAACATCGGGGCGAAGCGAGCGGTCAGGTGGTCGAAGGCGGGCTTGCCGGCCCGGAGCCCGGGCGTGCCTTCGGCGACGAAGAGGTCGTGGGAGCTCGCCTTGATGGCGTCGAGCCCCTTCTTCATGAGCGCGTCCGCCGGATCCTTGGCGGGGACGAGCACCTCGGCGCACGCGGCGCGCGGCGCGACGGGCATCGAACAGGCCAGGAGGGCGCCGAGACCGAGCGAGCGGAGCGTCATGGCCTGAATCTACACCGGGGCCCCTGGCATCCTCACATAAGTGCGGTGAAACTCCGGACCCAGATGGATCGTCGAGACGCCCTCAAGCTCCTCGCGACTGCGGGCGTGGCCGCGCCTGCGGCGGCGGCGTGCATCCGGCGCCCCCCCAAGCCCGACACAAAGCGAGAGCCCGCCATGTCCACTTCATCAGTCCCCGCCCCCTCCAACCGCGCTTCGCCGGACCGGATGCCCAGCATCTTCCTCGCGCACGGCTCGCCAATCCTACTCACCGACCGCCCCTGGATGTCCGAGCTCAACCTGTGGGCGAGCAAGCTGCCGCGACCCAAGGCCATCCTCATGCTGTCGGCGCACTGGCTCGACAAACCCGTGACGCTGGGCGCAACGACGTCCGTGCCGCTCGTCTACGACTTTTACGGCTTCCCACGGGAGTTCTATCAGACGCTGTACCCGGCGCCGGGCGCGCCCGCGCTCGCGGCCCGCGTGCGCGCGCTGCTCGGGCCCGGACGAACCGTCGACGAGCCCAAGCGGGGCCTCGACCACGGCGCCTACGTGCCCCTCGTCGCGATGTACCCGGGCGCCGACGTGCCCGTGTTGCAGGCGTCGCTGCCCACCCTCGAGCCCGCCGAGCTCCTGAAGCTGGGCCGCGCGCTCGCGCCGCTGCGCGACGAAGGCGTGCTCGTCGTGGGCAGCGGCTTCCTCACGCACAACCTACGCCGCATGAGCTTCGTCCCAAACGCCCCAACGCCCGAGTGGGCCGCCGAGTTCGACGCGTGGAGCGGCGACGTGCTCGCGCACAAGGACGTCGACGCGCTCATGAGCTACCGCGAGAAGGCGCCCGGCGTGCGCGAGTCGCTGCCCACGCACGAGCACTTCGTGCCCGTCATCGTCGCGCTCGGGGCCGCCCTCGAGGACGCGTCCGCCGTCACCTTCCCGATCACTGGCTGGGCCTACGGCTCGGGAACGAAGCGCTCCGTCCAGTTCGGGTAGCCAGCTCGGGTCCGAGGGGCGACGCCTGTTATGGTGTCGCCCCAACTTCGAGGATGAATCATGAAGAACACAGTCGTGCTTCTGGCGCTCGTTTCGTCCCTCTCCCTCCTCTCGACCGTGCTCTCGCCCGCGCGGGCCCTGGCCCAAATGGGTGACCCCACGAAGGTCACGCTGAAGACGACGCCCATCGCCGGCAGCGTCTCGATGATCGAAGGCGCGAACGGCTTCGCGGGCGGAAACGTCGGCGTCTCCGTGGGCGACGACGGCGTCCTCGTGATCGACGACGAGCTGCAGCCGCTCGCGCCGAAGCTGCGCACGGCCCTCGCTGCCCTCTCGACGAAGCCCGTGCGCTTCGTGCTCAACACCCACGTGCACGGCGATCACACGGGGGGGAACGCCGCGCTCGGGGCCGCCGGCGCCGTCATCGTCGCGCACTACAACGTCCGCAAGCGCCTCTCGGCCGACCAGTTCATCGACCCGGCCACGGCCCCGTGATGACCAAGGCAGACCTTGCGGCCTGGCGCGACATGCTCGTGAAGGTCCGAGACAACGTCGCGGCGCTCGCCGCGCAGAAGAAGACGCTCGAGCAGATCAAGGCCGCCAAGCCGACCGCCGCGTTCGACGCCCGTTGGGGGCAGGGCATGATCAAGGCCGACATGGTGGTCGAGACCGTCTACAAGGCGTTGCCGCCCGCGCCCGCCAAGAGCGCTGCGAAGCGCAATCGCTGAGCTGGCGGCGCGCCGCCGTCGCCGGCGCGCGCGTGGAGGCGACCGCGCTTGGCCTTGAGCAAGTAGTAGTGGGTCATCGTCGCCTTGGGCGGGATGGCCCAGTCGCCCAGGACGCGCAGCGGGTTCGTGAACGCGTCGTCGACGCGCACCTCGAAGTGCAGGTGCGGCGGCGACACCTTAACGCCCGTCGTGCCCACGAAGCCGATGGTCTGACCCGCCGTGACGCGGTCGCGCTCGGAGACGAGGTACGAGCGCAGGTGCATGTAGCAGGTGACGACCTTACGCTCGGCGCCGTCGTGATCGATGCAGACGTAGATGCCGCCCACGCCCAGCCGCCGGTGCGCGAAGCGGGCGATCTTCGACGGCGGGATGCCCCCGTGACGGGGATGCCCGACGAGGTTCGCGCCCGCGAAGATCACGCTGCCGTCGGCCGCGGCGCGCACGGGCTCGCCCAGGCTGGCCGTCAGATCGAGCCCGCGATGCTGGCGCGCGCCGCCGTCGCGCTCCTCGCCAGGCCCGCTCGTGGCCACCCGCGGCGGCGCCTCGAGCGGCGAGAGCATGTCGATCCCGACGCGCGTCGGGCGCGCGACTTCCGCGGCACCCGCGTAGGCGACCAGCATGCGGCGGCGGGCCGTCAGCACGAGATCCTCGTGGCCGCTGCTTCGCACCTCGTCGCCCCAGATGAAGTGCGAGACGGCGTCGCGGTGGGCCACGCCGCCGAAGGCCGCGTCAGAAGCGAGGTGCGTCTGCTTCCACAGCGCGAGCAGCTTCGCGCCGACGGCGAGGTTCGTCGTCGGATCGAGCAGTCGCCGCGTCGTGAGCAGCCGGCGCAGCTCGGCGTCGAGCTTGGGCGCGCCGGCCTGGCGGTACATCGCCGCGTCGATCGCGAGCAACCCGACGCCCGCGCGCGTCTTCAGCTTCGCGTCGCAGTCGCTCGCCGTGAAGGCGAGCGCCGCGAGCTCGAACGGATCGATCTCGGCGGCCCCCGCCGCGGTGAGCACGTCGCCCGACAGCGCCGCCACACCCCCGTCGGCGTCCACGGCGCACAGACGCGCGAACGCGGCGTGGAAGCGCTCGGCATCGATCGTGGGCGGCGTCTCGGGCTCGGCGGGCCAGGTCGCGAGGTTGCGAAGCTGGTGCGCGGGCTTGGGCTCTACAGACGGCGCGCGCGCGGGCCACGGTCGTGCGGCGAGCGCGACGGACGTCGACGCGACGGACGTGCAAAAAATCAGCGCGGATCCCGCCGCGCCCCATCGCGGAAACCCCAACCCCGCA
>DASZFV010000352.1:0-1634 GCA_035939455.1 Polyangia bacterium | reverse complement strand
GCGGCGGAGAGGGTGATCGCCGACGCCGCGACGTTCTCCTCGAGGTACCCGCGGCGTTTCGTGCCGGGAATGGGGACGACGTCGTCGCCCTGCGCGAGGACCCAGGCGAGGGCGAGCTGGGCGGGCGTCACTTTGCGCGCCGTGGCGAGCTCGCGCACGCGCGCGACGATCGCGAGGTTCCGTTCGAAGTTCTCGCCCTGAAAGCGCGGCATGAGGGCGCGGCGATCGGTCTCGCCGAGCTGATTCGCCGCCGTGAACGCGCCCGTGAGGAAGCCGCGGCCGAGGGGGCTGTAGGCGACGAAGCCGATACCGAGGTCGCGCACGGTGGGCAAGATCTCGCCCTCGGGGTCGCGCGTCCAGAGCGAATACTCGGTCTGCACGGCGCTGATGGGGTGCACGGCGTGGGCGCGCCGGATCGTGGCCGCCGCGGCCTCGGAGAGGCCTAGGAAACGGACTTTGCCCGCCTTCACGAGCTCGGCCATCGCGCCCACCGTCTCCTCGATGGGTACCTTGGGATCGACGCGGTGCTGGTAGTAAAGGTCGATGACCTCGACGCCCAGGCGCTGGAGCGAGGCCTCGGCCGCGGCGCGCACGTACTCGGGACGGCCGTCGATGCCCACGAACCTGCCGTCGGGCGTGCGCAAGTTGCCGAACTTCGTGGCGAGCACGACGCGCTCGCGCCGGCCGCGCAGCGCGCGGCCGACGAGCTCCTCGTTTGCGAAGGGCCCGTAGACGTCCGCCGTGTCGAGGAAGGTGACGCCGAGCTCGAGCGCGCGATCGATCGTCTTGAGCGACTCGGCGTCGTCGCGCGCGCCGTAGAAGTCCGACATGCCCATGCAGCCGAGTCCCTGTTCGGACACGATGAGACCTTGGGATCCCAGCTTCCGCGGTTTCATGCGCGGTGTTTACCACGGGGTCGGCGCGGGGGCATGACGGGAGGTCACCCGACCTATGACCGGGAGGCGCGAGCTCAGCGCGTGCGGCGCGATGACTTGCCGCGCCCGGCGCCAGGCCGGATGCGCGTGGGATCGCGGGGCGGCTTGGCGCTGCCCGCCAGGGCGTCGCGCAGGCGGTGGCCGAGCGCGGGGCTGTGGGCCTGGACGCGGATGACGGCCTCGGACAGCACGGCGCGAAGGTCGGGCTGTCGAGCGGCGGCGCACTCCGATTCCAGCCACGCGACGCCTTCCTCTGCGCCCACCGCCACGGCGGTCGCGAGGGCGCGCGGCAGGGCGCCGAGCGCCCGGCGGCGCCCGTCCGAACGTTCGGCGGAGCGCGGGGCATCCGCGACGTCGGCGATGACACGGCCGAGATAGGCCAGGACGTCAGAGAGCACGGGTGCTCCCGCGAGCGCCTGGTGCTCTCCGAGCACCCCGACGACGACGGCCGAGGCGCCGAAGCGAACCTCCCCATCCTCTGCGGCGAGCCAGCCGGACGCCCGCGCGACGAGCTCGCCCGCGTGTCCGGCGACGAGCGAGAAGGCGCGCAGGGCCGCCTGCGTCGCCACGCGCACGGGCGCGCGCTCGTCGCCGGCCAGATCGAGCAACGCCGGCCAGGCGGCCTCGATCTCTTGCCGCGCGCGCAGGCGGCCCACCCAGCCGAATGCCGCCGCCATGGGCAGGAAGACCTCTCGCGCG
>DASZFV010000351.1:0-27530 GCA_035939455.1 Polyangia bacterium | reverse complement strand
GGAGGCCGACGCCGCGCGCCTGCACGTGGCCCTCGGGCTCGTGGGCGGCGGCGCGCTCGGGAACGTCATCGACCGCATCAGCTACGGTCGCGTCACGGACTTCATCGTGTGGCACGTCAAGACGCACGAGTGGCCCACGTTCAACGTCGCCGACGCCGCCCTGTGCGTGGGCGTCGGGCTCATGATGCTCGACATGGTGCTGACCCGGCCGCCGACGTCGTCGGCCTCTTCGGCCTGAGATCGGGCGCCGAGGACGCGATGCGACCCGTTCTCGTCACGCTCCACATCGGGCCGCGCGAGGTGGGCGTGCACACCTACGGGCTCCTCATCGCGCTCGGTCTCGCCCTCGGCATCACGCTCGGCGCGCGCGAGGCGCGTCGGCGCGGCCTCGACGTGGGCCGCGTCCTCGACTTCGCCTTCTGGGGGACGGTGGCCGGGCTCGTCGGCGCGCGCGTCGCGTACGGCCTCGTCAACTTGGGCGAGCTCGCGCGCACGTGCGCGCGCGGCACCGAGGCGGCGCGCGGGATCCTCGGCGTCGTCGCCGACTGCACGCGCTTCCTCGCCGTGTGGCAGGGAGGGCTCGTTTTCTACGGCGGGGCCGTGGGCGCGGCGTTCGTGGCCGTCATCTTCGCGCGCCGCGAACGCTGGTCGTACTGGGTGCTGGGCGACGTCTTCGCGCCCGGCATCGCGATCGGGCACGCCCTCGGGCGCCTCGGGTGCTACGCCGCGGGCTGTTGCTTCGGCAAGGAGAGCGGTCCCTGGGGCGCGGCTTTTCCCGCGGGAAGCGTCGCCTTCGACGAGCTCGGGTCCGTGGGCGCGCTGCAACCGGGCGCGTCCTTCACGCCGCCGCTCCACCCGACGCAGCTCTACGAGGCGGGCGGCGAGCTCGCGGTCTTCGCGCTGCTGCTCTTCTTGCGCCCGCGGCTGCGCGCGCGCCCCGGCGCGCTCGTCCTCGTTTACGCCGCGCTCTATGCGCTGCTCCGCTTCGTCGTCGAGCTCTTTCGCGGCGACTTCGCGCGGCGCTACGTCTTCGAGCTCGCGACGCCCCGGCTCGCGCGCTGGCTCGGCGTGCCCGTGACGGACCCGGTCTTGCTGTCGGTGGGCCAGCTCGTCAGCCTCGCGCTGTTGGCCGCTTGTGCCGTGGCGGCTCTCCGGCGCCGCGCGGCGGCACCGTTCGGGCGCGCCGAGGAGGGCGCCGGACCGGCCTGAGGCCTGTTTTCTGCAGACAAACGGCGCCTGGCCGCGTCCGTGATAGCATTAAGGCTTCATTCTCTAGCTCTAGCAGTTTGGAAGGTCCTAGCTTTGGAAGGTCGACTCTCTTTGACTTCGTTCGGCGCGCGTCGCCCCCGCGGCGTGCCCTCCAGCGTGGTCGCCGGCGTGATCGCCAGTGTGGTCTTGGGCTGCGGCGGTGCCTCGACTCCGCGCGGCTCGGGCGCGGAAGGCCCGGCAGATGGGAGCCCTGCCAACGCGGCGAACGCCACGGGTGCAGACGGCGGTGGCGGCTCCGGCGCGGACGCGGCGGCGGGCTCCACGAACGTCGTCCACGCCGACGTGGCTGGTCCCGTCGATCCTCCGGGCGTTTACGTCACGAGCGAGACCACCAAGGGTTCGGTGGGCTCGTGCGCGGGGGTAGCGCTGGGCGATGTCCTCGCGGCGATCCGGGCCGCCAATCCCGCCCTCGCCGACGTCCTCATCGTTTACAACCCGGCGACGGCGACCACGGACGGGAGCTTCATCTACGCCTACGACGTCGGCGTCCTCGGCTTCGACGTCGTCTTCAAGCGCGGTATGGGCGATTGCCCGGCGGGGTGCACGGAGAACGAATATTGGTATTTCTCGACGGACGGGACCTGCCAACCGGTCAGCGCCGGTCACTATCACGCCACGTGGGGCACGGGCTCTTGCCTGACAGTCGACGGCGCGGCGATGTGGGGGCAGCCCACGCCGCCCGATCCGCTCACGGTGTGCGGCGAGGACAACGGGGCACGGGACCTGCGCGGCGTCTATGACGTGCACGGCATCGGGCAGCTCACGCCCTGCTCACTGACGGCCACGGGCGCGACCGCGGTCGACGCGCAGATGAAGCTCCTCATCGCGCAAGATCCTCAGGACCTCTCCACGGGGACGGTGACGTTCTCGCTCACGGGCGACCCGCTCGTCGACGGCGTGCCGCTCCCCGCGAGCTTTCAGCGCGAGCGCTTCAACGCCACGATGATGAAGAGCAACCTTCCGGCCATGTGCCCGCGCCAGACCACCGTGACGGCCCATTACGACTTCGAGGGGTACGAGCCGGGTGGCATCGAGGCCGGCGAGGTCGGCGACGATTCCTGCACCGCGTGCAAGGGCGGGCTCAGCCTCGAGCTCTCGAACGCCTCGAACGGCCCCTGACCCTCAGGCGCCGCAGAGGCGCGCGAAGGCGAGCGCCTTCACCTCGGTCTCGCCCCACTCGTCTTCCGGGGTCGAGTCGGCGACGATCCCGCCGCCCAGCGACAGCGACAGGCGCCCGCCGCTCACGAGCGCCGTGCGGATCGCGACGGCCAAATCGAGATCGCCTGCGGCGCCGAGCCAGCCCGTGGCGCCCGTGTAGGGGCCGCGCGCGACAGGCTCGAGCTCGTCGATGATCTGCATGGCGCGCCGCTTCGGCGCGCCCGTGATCGAGCCGCCCGGGAACGCCGCCGCGAGCAGCTCCGAGAGGCCGACCTCGGGCCGCAGGCGCCCGCGCACCGTCGTCACGAGGTGGTAAACCGTGGGCAGGTCGAGGACCCGCGCGACGCCTTCGACGACGACGCTGCCCGTTTGGCAGACGCGGCCGAGATCGTTGCGCTCGAGATCGACGATCATGACGTGCTCGGCGCGATCCTTCGGCGACGCGAGCAGCTCCTCGCGACCGGCGCGCGCCAGCGCGCGCGTGCCCTTGATGGGCCGCGTCTCGACGGCGCCGCGACCGTCGAGCGCGAGGAACCGCTCGGGCGAGTTTCCGACGAGCGCGGCGGCGCCGTCCACCGACGCGATGAAGGCGGCGTGGGGCGCCGGCGCGCGCGCGCGCAACGCCGCCGCGAGCTCGACCGCCGCTCCGCCGAAGGGGGCCGACGCGCGCCGCGCGAGGTTCACCTGGTAGGCGTCCCCCGCGCCCAGGTAGGCGAGCACGCGGCGGGCCCCCTCGAGGTAGAGGTTCGCGTCGTGATCGGGCGTGAGCGCGCCCGGCGGCGCGGCCGGGGGCGCGCGCGGCACGTCCGACTCGAGGCGCGCGCGGAGGCGCCGCGCCGCCGCCTCTTCGCGCGCGAAGATCGTCGCGGGCCCGCCCACGGGCCGGACCCAGACGGCGTCGTGGAAGTGGAACTCGAGCGGGGCGAACGGCGCGACGACGGCGTCCGGCGCGCGCGGCTGCAGACCCATCCAGGGACGCCCGAGATCGTACGACAACCAACCGGCGGCGATGGGAACCCCGGGCGGCGGGCCGCCCGAGCCGGCTCCGCGGCCCTCGAGCGGGCCCCAACGCCCTCGCTCCTCGAGCCAGGCGCGCTCGAGAGCGGCCACGGAATCTCCGCGCACGACGCGCGCCGGCTCGGCCCCCACGAGGTCGCGCGCGATCGTGACCTCGTCTGCGCCCGGCGCCGACAACCAGAAGGCGCCCGGCGCCGCGGCCGCCCGGCGCGCGGCGACGGCGGGCTCGAGCGCGGGACCGTCGAGCGCGATCACGTCGACGGTCGAGGCTGGCGCAGCACCGCGTAGAAGAAATCCTGCAGGTACTGCGCGCCCGACAGCACCGACACACCCATCGAGAGGTAGAGGACGATGAGCCCGACGCGGTGATAGTCGATGGGCTGGATGCTCGTGCCGATCACGGGGTAACGGAAGTGGATGAGCAACATCATGATGGCCACGAGCTGGAAGGCCGTCTTGATCTTGCCGCCGTCGCTCGCGGCGATGACGAGCCCCTGCGCCGACGCGACGCTACGCAGGCCGTTGATGGCGAGATCGCGCGCGATGAGCACGACGACGATCCAGGCCGGGACGCGCCCGAGCGCCACCATGAACACGAGTACAGCCGTCACGATGAGCTTGTCGGCGAGCGGATCGAGGAATTTTCCGAGCATGCTCACCTCGCCGCGGCTGCGCGCGAGATACCCGTCGAGCGCGTCGCCCGCGGCCGCGCCGAGGTAGAGCAAGCTCGCGATGAAGGACCGCACGGGGCTGAAGTTGTCGATAAACAAGAGCACGAACGGCACGAGCAGGACGCGCCCCATCGTCACGAGGTTCGGCAAGTTCGTGAACTCGCGGCGCAGATTACCCATACTCTAAACTCTCCCGAGCGCAGGCGGGCTTTGCCCGCCTCCGCGAGCGCGGGGGGTCACGGGGACCCTCCCAGGGTCCCCGCGTAGATCGCCGGGCACGGGGACCCTCCCAGGGTCCCCGTCAAACAGCAGGACGCCTTCGCCCTGGCACGTGAGGTCGAAGGGCGAAGCAGCGGCGCTGCGCTGCTTGTGCGTCACGAGGCGGCCGACCCAACCGAGCAGGTGGGCGCGGGCGACGAGCGCGGGACGATCCTCTGTGACCTTGACGGCGACGGGAGGCGCGTCGAGGCGCAAGACGACGCAGCCGCTGCCGCGAAACTGCAGCATGCGCAGCCCGTCTCCCGGCACGGCGCCCGCCTCCCAGGACACGCCGCCGTCGAAGGCGAGCACGCGGTCCTCGCGCACGTAGAGGATGTCGTCCTCGAGCGACACGGCCTGCCAGGCGCCCGGCGCGCCCGCCACCCAGACCTCGCCCGGACCCACGAGCCGGAAAAACGGCGTGCCGTCGGGCGCGAGCGGCTCGGTGCTGCGCCGGCCCTGGGTGCGCCGGAACGCCGGCTCGAACCGCACGCCCACGGCGGCGAGGGCGGCGCCCGCGCGCACGTAGGCCTCGTCGTCGACGCCGAGACGCAGAGCCTCACCCTGCGGCATGCGCGGCGAATCGCCGAGACCGAGGCGCGCCAAGACGAAGCCGAGGAGCGGCACCGCCACGAGCTCGACGAGAGCGTCCGCCGCGGGCACGTCCACGTCAGCGCGCGCGCGCGCGGGCGCGGTCGTCGCGGGGGCGGCCGCGGGCGACGCGCCGGACGGCACGAGGGCGGTCAGCGCGCGGCCCTCGAGGACGCGCGACACGGGTCGCGCCGCGCCGGGCGTCGCCAACGCGAGGGCGGCCGGCGCGACGGGGGCGGCGGGCGCGGGCGCGTCGAGCCCCGCCGGAGCCGCCGCTGGGGGCGGAGTCCCGCCGCTGGGTTGCAGGGCCGCCAGCTTCGGGCCGCTCGATGGCCGGCGCGCCGTCACGGCGTACTCGAGCTCGTCGGCGAGCGCGTCCTGACCGGCGCGACGGAACGCCGCCGCGGCCTGCACGCTCTCGCCCTTCTTGGCGTACGCGTAGCCGAGATAGCTCCACGCCTGCTGGTCGCCGGGCGCGAGGCGCGCCGCCATCTCGAGCTCGGGAATGGCCTCGTCGGCCCGCTCGAGCTTGAGCGCCAGCAGGCCGAGGTTGCGGCGCGCCGAGGCGTCGTTGGGCGCCGTCGTCGCGATCTCGCGATAGGTGGCGCGAGCCTCCTCGAGGCGCCCGAGCTTGAAGCGCACGAGCGCGAGCAGGTTGAGGGCGCGGAGATCGGCGGGCAGGCCCGAGAGCGCGCGCAGGACCTCGACCTCCGCCTCGCGGAAGCGGCCGCCCGACACGAGCTCGCCCGCCGCCGCGAGGTGCGCCCGGAAGCGCTCGTCGCCGGGACGGGCCCCCGAGGCCCCCGAGTATGCGGCCGCGGCCGGCGCGCCCGCGGGCGCCTGCGACGAGCTCTCTCCGGGCGCCGCCTTGGGTCCACTCACCGCGCCGCTCCCGTTCCGCCGCCGTCGGCGTACCGGCGCATGACGGCCGCGACGTAGGCGTGCGTCGTCTCGTAGGGCGGAACGCCACCGTACTTTTCGACGGCCCCGGGGCCCGCGTGATACGCGGCCACGATCTTCACCTTCTCTTCGAGCCCGCACACGGTGCCCGCGCTCGTGACCTGCTTGCAGAAGCGCCGCGCGAGGACCTGCAAGTAGCGCGCGCCGCCCATGATGCTCTGGCGCGCGTCGAACGGATCGGTGACGCCCATGCGTCGCGCCGTGTCCGGCATGAGCTGCATGAGCCCCTGCGCGCCCGCGCTCGACACGACCGCTGGATCGTAGTCGCTCTCGGTCTTGATGATGGCGCGCATGAGCGCCTCGGGGATGCCGTAGAACGCCTGCTCGTCGCGGAGGTCCTGGTCGTAGCGCGAGAAGCGCACGACGGACGTGTCACGCGCCGGCACGATGTCGGTGCTGCCGCGCAGCGCGGAGGCTTTGCCTGGGCCGGCGCGCAACCAAACCTTCCACTTCCCACCGCCCGTCGCGGGGGGCGGCTTGTTCGTGAACTCGACGACGCCGCCGGCGCGCTCGCGGGCCCAGAACATGCCGGCCCCCGCTCGGGACGCGAGGCCACAAGAAAAAGCCGCCAAGCAAACAGATGTGAAGACCGCCCTCTTTCGCACGATGGAGAGCGGATCGTAACACAGCCGGTCGATCGGGGGCCTCCGCACCCGCGGGAAGTTTCGGGTAGATTGAGTTTCGTGATCGAGACCGATTACCTCGTCGTGGGCTCGGGCCTCGCGGGCCTGTACTTCGCGCTGCGAGCGTCCGAGCACGGCGGCGTGGTCGTCGCCACGAAGCGCGCGCCCGCCGACGCCAACACGGCCTTCGCGCAGGGCGGCGTCGCGGGCGTCCTCGACCCGGGCGACCAGCTCGAAGCGCACCTCGCCGACACGCTGCGCACGGGCGACGGTCTGTGCCACCCCGACGTCGTCGAGCTGTGCGTGCGCGAGGCGCCCGCCCACATCCGCCGCCTCGCCGACGAGCTGGGGGTGCCCTTCGACCGGGACGCCGACGGCCAGTTCCAGCTCGGGCGCGAGGGCGGCCACACGGCGCGCCGGATCGTGCACGCCAAGGACAGCACGGGCTGGGCCATCCAGGAGGCGCTGCTCGCGCGCGTCGCCGAGCGGCCCGAGCGCATCACGCTGCTGGCCAATCACATGGCCGTCGACCTGCTGACGGCCGCCAAGTACGGCGGGCCCAACGCCGTCTTCGGCGCGTACCTGCTCGACCAGACGACGGGCGAGGTCAAGACGGCGGTCGCGCGCGCCACGGTCCTCGCGACGGGCGGCATGGGCAAGGTCTACCTCTACACGACGAACCCCGACGTCGCGACGGGCGACGGCGTCGCGATGGCCTACCGGGTGGGCGCGCGCGTCGCCAACATGGAGTTCTTCCAGTTCCACCCCACCTGCCTCTACCACCCGCAGGCGAAGTCGTTCCTCATCAGCGAGGCGCTGCGCGGCGAGGGCGGGGTCCTGCGCCTGCGCGACGGCACGGCCTTCATGGGCCGCTTCAGCGACATGAAGGATCTCGCGCCGCGCGACGTCGTCTCGCGCGCGATCGACAACGAGCTCAAGCGCACGGGCGACGATCACGTCGTGCTCGACATGACGCACCTGCCTGGCGACTTCCTCGTCGAGCGCTTCCCCATGATCCACAAGCGCTGCCTCGAGCTCGGCATCGACATGCGCAAGGTGCCCATCCCCGTCGTGCCGGCCGCGCACTACAGCGGCGGCGGCGTCGCCGTCGACGTCAACGGCCGCTCATCGGTGCGCAACCTCTACGCCATCGGTGAGGTCTCGATGACGGGGCTGCACGGCGCCTGCCGCCTCGCCTCGAACTCCCTGCTCGAGGCCATGGTGTTCGCGGCCCGCGCCGCCGAGGACGTGCTTGGCGCCGAATCGGCTCGCCCCCCGCACGTTGCGCCCTGGTACGCGGGCGAGGCCGGCTCCTCCGACGAGGCCGTCGTCGTGAGTCAGAACTGGGACGAGATCCGGCGGCTCATGTGGAACTACGTCGGCATCGTGCGCAGCGACCGCCGCCTCGACCGCGCCGCGCGCCGCATCGAGCTCATTCGCTCGGAGATCCGCGACTACTATTGGAACGTCGCCATCAACGGCGACCTCATCGAGCTGCGCAACCTGGCGCTGTGCGCCGACCTCATCATCGAGTGCGCGCGAAGGCGCCCGGAGAGCCGCGGCTTGCACTACAATCTCGATCACGGCGACAAAGACCCGCGGCTCGCGCGCGACACGGTGCTCGCGCGCGGCGACGGCCCCACCGTTTCATGAATTCGGAGCAAGTCGAAGATCTCGTTCGGCGCGCCCAGCAGGGCGACGTCTCGGCGTTCGAGCGCCTCATCGGCGAGCACTTGCCGCTCGTGCGCCGCTTTGCGCGCGCCTTCGCGCGCGAGCAAGAGGGCGCCGCCGATCTCGCGCAGGACGCCCTGCTCAAGGTCTACCGCTCCATCGGCGGCTACCGCTTCCAGTCGTCGTTCTCGACCTGGCTCTACGCGATCGTGCGCAACGTCTACCTCGACGACGCGCGCAGCCGCGCCGGCCGCGACCGCGCCGCCGAGCGCCCGCTCGGACCGACGGCCGTCGACGCCGACCCGACGGCCGACCCCGAAGCCCCGCGGGCCGACCGCCGCCTCGAGCGCGAGGAACTGCGCCGCCTCGTGTGGGACGCGCTTGGCACGATCCCGCCCGAGTTCCGCGCGACGCTCGTGCTCTACGACATCGAGGGGCTGACGTACGAGGAGATCGCCGCCATCGAGAACACGCCTCTCGGCACGGTGAAGTCGCGACTGTCGCGCGGGCGCGGGCACCTGCGGCGCGTGCTCGGCCCGGCGGCGCCCGCTGATCGCGCCGGCGAGATCGAAGCGGCGGGGAACTCCGCGGCGGCCGATCTCGTCAGACCGGAGCGAACGGAACCGGCATGAGCTCCGACCCCAATAAATCCCTACATTTACCGGAGGATCTGCGCGACGTGCTGGTTTCGCTCGGCCACGAGACGCCGCCCGACGAGCGCGAGTTCGCGGCGCGGTTGCACCGTCGGCTCGTGGCCGCGGGGCCGCCGCGCGCGCCCGGGTGGCTCGAGCGCCTCGGCGCGAGCGGCGCGGCGCTCTGGCAGGATCACAGCGCCGATGCGCGGCAGAAGCGCACGCTGCTCACGGGCGCCGTCTTCGGCGCGCTCGCGACCGCGACGGCGTTCCTCATGTTGACAGGTGGGCATCCGGGTCGCGACGGCAATCCGGCGACCGGCCCCGAAGAGGAGGCGGCGGACGTCGACAGCCCGAGCGCCGGGCCCGCGGAACGCAAGGCCCAACGGGCGGTCGGCGACCGGCGGCCCACGCGCGATCGCTTGGGCGAAGACATCGGGGCCGAGCGGCCGGAGCGGGTGCGGGCGCATCCGGAGGTGCCTGAGACGCGGGCGACGCCGTAGCTAGGAAGTGCGGCAATTTGTCGCACGGCGCGCCGAAATCGCTCACCGTCGCGCGACGTCGATCAGCCGCCGCTCGATGACCGCGGCGTCCGCCGGCTCGAAGCCGACGTTGACGTAGCGGATGGTTCCGGCGCGGTCGATGATGTACGAGGTCGGCATCTTCTCGGGCGCGAGGCGGTCGGCGATCGTGCCCTTGGGGTCGTGAGCGATCGTGAGCGACCAGCGCGGGCGCGCCTTGAGAAACTGCACGAGGTTGGCGCGCTCCTGATCGATCGACACGGCCAGCACCTCGATGTCGTCGCCGCGCAGGCGCTTCGCCATGTCGTCGAGCATGGGCAGCTCCTGCTTGCACGGGCCGCACCACGACGCCCACACGTCGAGCAGCACGACTTTGCCACGATAGTCCCCAATACCGATCGCCTTGCCGCCCAGCGACTCGACGCGAATTTCGGGCACGGGCGTCCCCACCTGACTGCCCCCGCCCGCCCCGAGCCCGTCCGCGGTCGCTGTCGCGCAACCGGCGACCGCGAGCAGGGCCGCGGCTAGCGTCCGAGCTCTTCCTTGATCCATTCGCGCAGGCTCTCGGTGTCCTTGGGATCGGTGTACTCGCGCCCGTCGATGAAGACGGTGGGCGTGGCCTGCAGCCCTAGCGCCTGGCCCTCGTTTCGATCCTTCACGACGCGCTCCTTGACGGCGGGCGAGTCGAGGTCCTGGCGGAACTTCGCGACGTCTAGGCCGCTGTCCTTGGCGATCTTCTCGATGACGGCCGGCGAGAGCTCGTCCTGCTTGTCCCAGAGCTTGTCCTGGAACGTCCAGAACTTCCCTTGCTTGTTCGCCGCCACGGCCGCCTCGGCGGCCAGGCGCGCGTTCGTGTGCTGCGGCAGCGGGTAGTGCTTGAAGTAGACCTTCACGTCGTTGTGAAACTCGTCGACGATCTGGCGCAGCACCGGCTGCAGGCGCTTGCAGTGCGGGCACTCGTAGTCGGCGAACTCGACGAGCGTCACCCTGGCCGTCGGGCTGCCCTTCATGGGCGCCTCGGAGACGTCGATCTTCTTGACGTCCGCCGAGCGGTAGCGCTTGCCGATGGCCTCGGACACCTCCGAATCGGTGAAGCCCTGCTCGACGAGCTTGCCGACATAGCGGATGGCGTTGAACGAACGCCGGCAGTCCTTTTTTGCCGACACGATGAGGCTCTGCGCCTCTCCGCAGATCGACGGCTCGTTGTTGATGATGCGGAAGAACACCTTCTTCTGGAAGTCGTCGAGCTTCGAGGCGTCGATGCCGGGCGGCAGCGCCGTGTCCTGGCCCGCGCCTACGGACGCCGGCGCCGACGCCGCGGGCGCCGACTGCGCCTCGGGCGGCGTCTTTGCGCAGGCCGGCAGGCTCATGGCCGCCGTGAGGAAGCCCGCTTGCACGACGGACCACAGGACTTTGGCCGGGCCCATGAGGCGTCTAGGTATAGAAACCCACGGCTTTGAAGTCAACGCGAAGCTGGGACGCGCGCGCCGTCGGCGTGGTCCTCCTCGTCGTTGACTCCTGGGCGTCGACCACATATAAATCGCGAGCATCCGTCGCTTCTTAGGCGCGGGCACCATCATGACGTCAGACTACATTCCCGCGGCCCTCATGATCCTCGGCGGCGTTGGGTTCGCGCTGCTGCTGACGGCCGCCGCGAAGTACCTCGGGCCGTCGCGGCCGAGCCGCGCCAAGGACTACCCGTACGAGTGCGGCTCAGAGGTCATCGGCAGCCCGCGCACGCGCTTCGAGGTGAAGTTCTATCAGGTCGCCATCGTCTTCCTCGTGTTCGACATCGAGACGGCGTTCCTCTACCCGTGGGCGCTGCGCTATCGGTCGCTGTCCTGCGCGGGCGCGCTCGAGAACGGCGTCTGTAACGCCGGCGTTTCGTTCTTCGGGATCACGGAGATCCTCGTGTTCATGAGCATCCTCATCGTCGCGCTCGCCTACGTGTGGCGGAAGCGCGCCGTCGGGTGGGAATAGGAAGAGAGAAGGTCCCCGATGGGTCTCGATTTCTACACGGGCAAGCTCGCCGACGCCGTCAACTGGGCGCGCAAGTTCTCGCTGTTCTCGTACCCGTTCGTCACCGCCTGCTGCGGCATGGAGTACATGTCCGTCGCGGCGCCCAAGTACGACATCGCGCGGTTCGGCGCCGAGTTCCCGCGCTTCTCTCCCCGACAGGCCGACCTTCTTATTATTGTAGGCACGATCACCGAGCGGCAGGGGCCGGCCCTGCGGCGCATCTACGATCAGATGTGCGAGCCCAAGTGGGTCATCGCCTTCGGCGTCTGCGCCTCGACGGGCGGATTTTACCAGAACTACTCGACGATGCCGGGCGCCGACCAGGTCGTCCCCGTTGACGTCTACATCCCCGGCTGCCCGCCGCGGCCCGAGCAGGTGCTCGACGCGCTCATCCTGCTGCAGGAGCGCATCCAGCGGGGCGAGGGCCACAGCCAAGTGGCGCTCAAGGCCGAGCAAAAGGGTGGCCCCGGGTACGACGTCCCCACGACGGCAATCAGGCCGCGCACAGCGCACCTGCCGGGCGGCACAGAGAACGGCAAGGTCGGCAAGGTCGGCGAGGTCGGATAGGGGCGATGTCGCAGAACGTCCTCGATCGCCTGAAGGCCCAGTTCACGAGCGGTGAGCTCCTCGAGACCGGCGCGCAGCACGGGGACGAGTGGGCGCGCGTGCGTCGCGACGCCTGGGTGGCGGTCGCGACGTTCCTGCGCGACGACCCGGCCGCGAAGATGGAGATGTTCATCGACCTCACGGCCGTCGATCGCTTCTCGACCGAGCCGCGCTTCGACGTCGTCGTGCACTTGTACTCGGTGAGCCTCAAGCAGCGCGTGCGCCTCTACGGGGGGGTGCCCGAGGACGACCCGACGCTCGAGACGCTCGTGGGCGTGTGGGCGGGCGCGAACTGGTTCGAGCGCGAGGCCTACGATCTGTACGGCGTGCGCTTCAAGGGCCACCCAGACCTGCGCCGCATCCTCATGTACCCCGAGTTCGTCGGGCACCCCCTGCGCAAGGACTACCCCAAAGAGAAACGGCAGCCGCTCGTGCGCCGCCAACCCAATTCGGTCGACTGACCCGCTCGAGTAAAGAAGAAGAGGAGCCCCTCGCAGTGGACAACACGCTAGCGCCGCCAGCCTCGCGGCGGGTCGTCGTCGGGATCCAGGAGCCACAGGACTTCGACGCGCCCGAGCTGCCCACCGAGCCGTTGCCCCTCAACATGGGCCCCTCACACCCGGCCATGCACGGCACGGTGCGCATGGTGCTCGAGGTCGAGGGCGAGAAGATCTCGAGCGCCGATGTCCAGATCGGCTACCTGCACCGCTGCTTCGAGAAGGAGTCGGAGTTCGCCACCTGGACGCAGGTCTTCCCGTACACCGATCGCCTGAACTACGTCTCGCCCATGCTCAACAACGTCGGCTACGCAATGGCCGTCGAGAAGCTCATGGGCATCACGGCCCTCATCCCCGAGCGCGCGCAGTACATCCGCGTCCTCGTCGGGGAGATCTCGCGCATCACGGACCACATGACGTGCCTGGGCGCGAGCGCCATGGAGCTCGGCGCCTTCACGCCGTTCCTCTACATGCTCAAGGCTCGCGAGTGGCTCTTCGAGCTGCTCGAGGAGGTCTGCGGCGCGCGCCTCACAGTGAGCTACTTGCGCATCGGCGGCTGCGCCTGGGATCTTCCCGTCGCGTTCGCCGACAAGCTGCGCAACATCCTCGATCGCACGAAGGGCGTGCTCGAAGACGTCGCCAAGCTGCTCGACCGCAACCGCATTTTCCGGGACCGCCTCGACGGCATCGGCATCATCACTCAGGCCGACTGCCTGCAGTACGGCATCACGGGCCCCGTGGGCCGCTCGACGGGCCTCGCCTACGACGTGCGCAAGGACGCGCCGTACCTCGTCTACGACCGCTTCGACTTCGACGTTCCCGTGGGCTCGGTGGGCGACAACTTCGACCGCTACGCCGTGCGCGTCGAGGAGATCAAGCAGTCGATGCGCATCCTCGAGCAGGCGCTCGAGCAGCTCCCCGCGGGGGAGTTCATGCTCAACGACCCGCGCATAGCGCTGCCGCCCAAGAGCGAGACCTACAACTCGATCGAGGCCATGATCGCGCACTTCAAGCTCATCATGGACGGCATCCACGTGCCGGCCGGCGAGGTCTACTCGTACACCGAGGCCGGCAACGGCGAGCTCGGCTTCTACCTCGTGTCCGACGGCACGGGTCGGCCCTGGAAGTGCCGCGTGCGGCCCCCCTGCTTCGCGGCGGTGTCGATCCTGCCCGAGCTCCTCAAGGGCGTGTTCATCGCGGACATCGTTCCGACCTTCGGCCTCATGAACATGATCGGGGGAGAGTGCGACCGATGAGCGCCGGGACGATTCCAACGCCGGGCGGCGGCGCCGTCGGCGCCCCTCCCGTCGAGACCGTGACCGTCACGATCGACGGCAAGACGCAGCAGGTGGCAAAGGGCACGAACCTGCTCGAGGCCTGCAACGCCGCGGGCGCGAACGTGCCGTTCTTCTGTTACCACCCGGGCCTCTCGTCGCCCGCCGTGTGCCGGCAGTGCCTCGTCGACGTCAAGGGACAGGCCAAGCCGGTCCCGTCCTGCTACACGCCCGTCGCCGACAAGATGGAGGTCATGACGGCGTCGCCGAAGGTGCTCGACGTCCGCCGCCAGATGCTCGAGTTCACGCTCGTCAACCACCCCATCGACTGCCCGATCTGCGACAAGGCGGGCGAGTGCCTGCTGCAGAAGCACTACTTCGACTGGGACGGAAAGCTCGCGCGCAACGACGGCATCAAGGTCAAGAAGGCCAAGGTCGTCGATCTCGGCCCCACGATCGTCCTCGACCAGGAGCGCTGCATCCTGTGCACGCGCTGCATCCGCGTGTGCGACGAGGTCGCCGGCGTGCACCAGCTCGAGATGTCGAAGCGCGGCGACCACGAGCTGCTCGGCACTGCGCCCGGCCACAAGCTCGACAACCCCTACTCGCTCAACACGGTCGACGTCTGCCCCGTCGGCGCGCTCACCTCGAAGGACTTCCGCTTCGCGATGCGCGCATGGGAGCTCTACGCAACGCCATCCGTCTGCGCGGGATGCGCGACCGGCTGCAACATCGACATTCACTCGTCGCGCGGGCGCATCTACCGGCTCGTCCCGCGAGTGAACGAAAGGGTCAACAAGCACTGGATGTGCGACGAGGGCCGCCTGACCTACAAGGCGGTGCACGCCGAGCGCCTCGCCGCCCCCATGTCCGACGGCGGCGCCGTCGAGTGGGATCGCGCCTTAGAAGACGCCACGCGCCGCTTGCGCACCGTCATCGACCAGGGCCCCGGCCGCCTGGGCGTCGTGTTCAACGCCACGAGCCCGAACGAGGATCTGTACGCGCTCGCCAAACTGTCGTTTGAGCACCTCGGCGTGGGCCGCGCCTACCTCGCGGGCCGCGACCAGGGCTGGAGCGACCAGATCCTCGTCTCGGGCGACAAGAACCCGAACACGGCGGGCGCCTTCGCCATCGGCGCCGGACGCCTCAAGACGCTGCTCGATCTCGCGAATGACCTCAAAGCCGGCGCGCTCGGCGCGCTCCTCGTCGTGGGCACGGAGGGTGTGCTCGTCGGTGACACGGCCTCGGCGGCCATGCCGCTCGATCGCCTCGAGGCGCTCGTCGTGCTCTCCACGCACAAGAACGCCGTCACGAAGGCGGCCCACGTCGCGCTGCCGCTCGCGGGTTGGGCCGAGCTCGACGGGACGTTCACGAACAAGCTCGGCATGGTCCAGCGCGCCCACGCCGCGTTCCCGCCCGCGGGCGACGCGCTGCCGGGCTGGGACGTCCTCTCGCACCTCGCGCGCAAGCTGGGCGCGACGATGGACTTCCAGACCGCCAAGGCCGTCTTCGCAGAGGCCTCGGCCAAGCTCCCCTTCATGAAGGGCGCCGTATGGGGCCGCGCCGTGCGGCCGCTGCAGCTGCGCTTCGCCAACTCTCGAGGATAAAGGCGCCGATGTCCTACGGTTCTCTCGGGTTCACGATCGTCGCCGCGGCCGCGAAGATCGTCTTCATGATCCTCGGCTTCCTCATGCCGCTCGCGTCGATCCTGACCTGGCTCGAGCGGCGGCAGTCCGCGATGATGCAGGATCGCCTGGGGCCCAACCGCGCGAACATCGGGCCGTTCAAGGCCTGGGGCATCACGCACTTCCTGGCCGATGCGTTGAAGTTCCTCTTCAAGGAGGACTACGTCCCCAGCAAGGCGCACAAGTTCCTGTTCATGTGGGCGCCCGTCATGGCCATGGCGCCGGCGCTCATCGTCTCGGCGATCATCCCGTTCGGCCCGTCGTTGTGCTGGGGCCAGCTGACGGAGAGGATTGTCGACGGCGTGTGCGCGCAGCCCGTGCCGCTGCAGATCGCGCGGCTCGACGTCGGCCTGCTCTTCTACTTCGCGATCTCGTCGCTGTCCGTCTACGGCGCGACGCTGGCCGGGTGGGCCTCGCACAACAAGTGGTCCATGATGGGCGGCCTGCGCGCCAGCTCGCAGATGATGTCGTACGAGGTCACGATGGGCATGGCCGTGCTCGGCTCGTTCCTCGTGTTCGGCACACTCGAGCCGGGCGGCATCGTGAGCCAGCAGGAGACGTTCCTCGACTGGTCGAATCTCTCGCACAGCTGGGGCATCTTCTCGCAGCCGCTCGGGTTCGTGCTCTTCCTCACGGCGGCCATCGCCGAGACGAAGCGCACGCCCTTCGACATCCCCGAGGGCGAGCCGGAGATCATCGGCTACTTCGTCGAGTATTCGGGCCTGCGCTTCGGCATGTTCTTCCTCGGCGAGTTCCTCGAGATCGTCGTCTCGAGCGGCATCATGATCAGCCTCTTCTTCGGCGGCTGGCACTGGGGCGGGACCATCGACGGCTTCCTCGCGGCGCGCCTGCCGAACATCGCGTTCGTGCTCGCCATGTTCGGGCTGTGGACGATGAAGGTCTTCGCCTTCTGCTCTTTCCAGCTCCTCATCCGCTGGTCGCTGCCGCGCTTCCGCTCGGATCAGCTCATGCGGCTCGGGTGGCAGCGCCTGCTGCCGGTGTCGATCGCGAACGTCGTCGCGACGGCGCTCATCATCCTGTGGGCGCAGGCCAAATAGGCTCGCCAGAAGAAGGGACCCCATGGCCGCCGAAGGAAAAGGCACCGTCAACGTCAAGGTCGTCAACCGCCCGGGCAGCCTGTCGCAGCAGATGTATCTGCCCGCGATCGCCGAGGGACTGGGCGTGACCTTCCGCCACTTCATGTCGAACTTCACGCTGAACGTCACCGGTCAGCGCAAGAAGTCGGAGATCCAGACCATCGAGTACCCCGAGCAGAAGAAGGCGTACCCCGAGCGGCACCGCGGGCTACACCGCCTCATGCTGCGCGAGGACGGCCAGGTCCGCTGCGTCGCCTGCATGATGTGCCCGACGGTGTGCCCCGCTCACTGCATCACGATCGTCCCCGAGGAGGCGCCCGACGGCACGATCGAGAAGCGCCCGCGGATCTTCGAGATCGACGAGCTGCGATGCGTGGTGTGCGGCCTGTGCGCTGAGGCCTGCCCGTGCGACGCCATCCGCATGGACACGCTCGACCACGCCAAGCCCACTTATCGGCGCGTCGACGCCATTCTCGACATGGAAGAGCTCATGTCGCGGGGCACGCTGTCGATCGCCACGCAGGGCGGCGTCGGCGCAATGTGGCGCGAGAAGGTCGAGGGCGAGGCCCAAACACCGCCCGGCGGCGTCGTCGTCCCCGCGGGCCCGCCCCACGGCACGACGCCCAAGCTCGACCTCGCGCGCAAGCACTAGCGCCGTCTGTGTCGAACGACGAGGTTGCGCTCGGCGGCGATCATCGATTGCGTCTTCATCGCGAAGGGGCGCGATCCCCGTATCCAACTCCTCCACGCGGGCTCCACCGTTGTCAAGGTGCTGTGACGCCCAACCATGATCCGCGCGACGACGATCGCCCTTGACGGAGGCGTCCGCTCTGCCATCCTGGATCACGAACCTTCTGCGCGGTTCGATACCGGAGAGAGATTCTTTTCCCTACAAGATCGCACTAGGGAGCCGCCCCTGGCCGATGGATGTGCACGCCCGCTCGTCGGGAAGCCCGATGCGGTCATCTCAGTGGCTCCCCCCTTATGAAAGTAGGGGCACAGAATTCTCTCCGACCGGCCAGCGCGGATGGTTCGCTACAATTCGCGCCGAGCGCTCACCGATAGGCGAGCATCGGGCTCTCCTCAGTACGCGAATCTTCGGACGCTGACGTTCATGACGATGCCGAGGGCGACCATTGTCGTGAGGAGGCTCGAGCCGCCGTAGCTGACGAGAGGCAACGTCACGCCGACGACAGGCAGGATGCCCGTCACCATTCCGATGTTGATGGCGACGTGCCAGAAGAGCATGGCGGCGACGCCCACGCATACGGTGGCGCCGAAGCGGTCGCGCGCCTCGCTCGCGATCTTGAGCACCCACAGGATGAGGAACGTGTAGAGCAGCAGCACGACCATGCAGCCAAGGAAGCCCCACTCCTCGGCCCACACCGCGAAGGGAAAGTCGGTCCAGAGCGCCGGGAAGTGACGCAGGCGGATCTGCGTGCCGTGCATGAAGCCCTTGCCGAGGAAGCGCCCAGAGCCGATGGCGTTGAGCGCTTGGCGCGTTTGGTACGCGCCCTCGGACGTCGGGTTGAAGAAGGCCTCGACGCGCTTGCGCTGGTACTCGTGCAACAGGTGCTGGTAGACGGGGAAGGCCGCGATGACCGCCATGCCGACGATGGCGGCGAGCGTCTTCACCTTGAGGCGCGCCGTCAGCATGATCGTGAAGAAGATCGCGAGAATGAGGAAGGCCGTCCCGAAGTCTGGCTGCTTGGCGATGAGCGACGCGGGCAGGCTAACGATGAGCACGGGGATCGCGAGGTGGCGCCACGAGCGGCCCTCGAGCGCGGGCGAGTCGTTGAGGTACTTGCCGAGCGCGAGCACCGTGAGCACCTGCATGATCTCCGACGGCTGGACGTGGAGCGGCCCGAGGTCGAACCAGCGCCGGCCGCCGCCCACCATCTTGCCGAAGGCGAGCACGCCCACGAGCAGCGCGAGGCCCGTTCCGTAGAAGACGTAAGAGAGGCGGCTGATGAGCCGGTAGTCGAGCGTGGCGACGCCCACGAAGATCGCGGCGCCGAGCGCCAGCCACGACACCTGCTGCGTGAAGAGGTGCGACTCCCGATCGTGGACGGCGCTCCACAGGTTGAGCAGGCCCAGCGCCGCGATCGCCGCCGCCGACAGCGTCAGCGTCCAGTCGAACCGGAAGCGCACCTTGCGCCAAGAGATGATGCGCATCAGCGGGCTTCCTCGGCCGGCGGAGTCGGAGCGGCGTCGTCAGGTTTGGAAAAGTCCAGCCGCATCGGGGGGGCTTCGCCGAGCGGAGCGGACTTTGGGTGCGCGGCGGCCTTGGGCGTCGCGGACGCGCTCGCCTCGTCGGTCGGCTCGTCGACGCGGGGCTTGCGCGGCGGGGCGGGCGCGCTCGCGTCGTCGCCCATGGGCACGATGCCGCCGCGCCGGCGGGGGAGGCCCAGATGCGGCGCGTTCTTGTCGGCGGGCGCCACGGTGTCGAAGTAGTTGTTGACGATCTCGACGGCGAGCGGCGCCGCGACCTCGCCGCCGTGGCCGCCGTGCTCGACGAGCACGGCGAGCGCGATGCGCGGCCGCCCCGCGGGCGCGAACCCCACGAACCAGGCGTGCTCGGTGCCCTCGTAGCTGCCCTCCGAGTCCGCGTGCCGGCCGTGCACCTGCGCCGTCCCGGTCTTGCC
Organism: Polyangia bacterium; assembly: GCA_035939455.1. Classification (GTDB taxonomy): domain Bacteria; phylum Myxococcota_A; class Polyangia; order Fen-1088; family Fen-1088; genus DASZFV01. The sequence continues at coordinate 8,336 of DASZFV010000351.1, read as the reverse complement.
CGCGATCTCGATCTCCTTGGAGCGTACCTTGAACGCCGTGCCCTTGGGCTCGTTGACGACGCCCACGAGCGCCTGGCGCACGAAGGCCAGGTTCTCGGGCGAGACGGCCAGCTCCCGCCGCACGCGCGGCGGGAACTCCTCGAGGACCTGCCCGTCGGGCGCCTCGACGTGGTCGACGATCTGCGGCAGCCAGAGCTTGCCGCCGTTCGCGATGGCGGCGTACAGCGCCGCCATCTGCACGAGCGTCACGCGCGTCGAGCCCTGCCCGATGACGGCGTTGAGCGCGTGCCCGACCTGGAAGCCTTCGCTCTTGGGGTTCTGGCGCTTCTGCTCGCGGTACCAAGCCTCCGTGGGCACGAAGCCGCCCTCTTCGCCGTTGATGCCAATGCCCGTGGGCGCGCCGAGGCCGAGATCGGCGGCGTACTTCGCTAGCCGGTCCATCATGCCGGGCCGCGCGCCGAGCTCGTAGAAGTAGACGTTGCAGCTCTGCACGATGGCGTCGTAGAGGGCGACCGTGCCGTGCGTCTTCGTGCAGCGGAAGCGGCGGCGGCCGATCTCGTAGTAGCCGTGGCACTTCGTGCGCTCCTCGGGCGTCACGAGCTGGTCCTCGAGCGCCGCGAGCGCCGAGACCGCCTTGAACGTCGAGCCCGGGAAGTAGGTCTCCGTGAGCGTCTTGTCGCGCAGCGGGTGGAAGCGATCCGTGAGGATGCGCTGCTCGGCGTCGGGCGTGAGGTGCCCCGACATCTCGTTGGGATCGAAGCCCGGCTTCGACACCAAGGCGAGAACGCGGCCCGTGTCGACGTCGAGCACGACGGCCGCCGCCGCCGAGGCGCCGCGCAGCGCGCGCTCCGTGAGGCGCTGCACGTCGGCGTCGAGCGTGAGCACGAGGTGATTGCCGGGCACGGCCGGCTGCGACGTCGGGCCGTCCGTGATCTCGTGAATGTCGGGTTTTGGCAGGCCGCGCCGATCGACGACGATCTTCTGGAAGCCAGCGCGCCCGCGCAGGTAGCCCTCCCATTGGCGCTCGATGCCCGTGCGGCCGATGAGATCGCCCGCACGGTAGCCCTCGTCCTTCTTGGCGCGCAGCTCGTCGGCCGAGACCTCGTTCATGAACCCGAGCACGTGCGCCGCGAGCGTGCCTTGCGGATACGACCGGCGCGGCACGGACACGATCTTGATGCCCGGGATGTCGAGCCCCGTCTCGATGGCGGCCATGGCCTCGCGAGAGATGTCCTCGGCGAGCAACACCGGGCGCTCCTTCTCGCGCGCCGACGGCGCCGCGTCGCCTGCGGCGGTGCCATGGACGCGCTCCCACACGTCCATGGCCTCGTCGCCGTTCATGCCCAGTGTCATGCGCAGGCGCGCGAAGGCCTCGGACGTCAGCAGGCGCGGCGTGACGTAGAGGTTGTACGACGGCCGCACCGTCGCGAGCACGCGGCCCTTGCGATCGCGAATCTGCCCGCGCACGGCCGGCAGGATCTCCGTGCGCACGATGCTGTCGGACGTGAGCCGGTAGAAGCTGTCCCCCTCGACGACCTGCAGGTAGAACAGACGGCCGGCGATGGCGCCGAAGACCACGAGCGTGATGAGGGCGAAGAACTTCGCCCGCCGCCGCATCTCCGGGAGCTCGGCGTCCTGCCCGGCTATTTCCATCATCGCAAGGACATGCCGTCACCGAGCGTGCGAGGCCCGCGAGAGAGGCCGACGCGGGAGCGAACCGTGTCGATCTTGCCGTCGATGCGGCGCAGAAGGCCGAGCACGAAGGGGCCGGCGAACGCCGTGAGCAACGCCTCGACGGGCGCCTGGCGCAAACCGCCGTAACCGCCCTCGGGCGCGACCTGGGCGCGCACGACGACGATGAGCACCGCCGCGAGCAGGCTCGCGACGAAGGACGCCGCCGCCGCCATGACGATTCCGGTGACCGCCACTCGCACCGAGAGGGAGCGCGCGAAGATCGCCATCAGGACGAAGACGAAGGCGTGCACGCCCTGCGGCGCGCCCGAGACGAGGTCGAGCAGGTAGCCCGTCGCGAAGGCGACGATGGCGGCCGACGAGATGCTCCACTTGCCCGAGAGCCCGACATGCATGACGACCAGCAGCCCGAGGCCGGGCGCCGCCATGCGCACGGGCACGAGCTCGAGCACCGTCGACTGCAAGATGAGCAGCAGATAGGCGACGACCAATGTGACGGCGGATCTCATGGGCAGGTCATCGATAGATCATGGGGCCGCGCGCGGGCGTGGCGTTCGAGCGGTGAGTCCCGGCGTCGGGATCGAGCGCGGGCGGCGGCGCGGCGACGACGAGCACCTCGGAGAGCCGCGCGAAGTCGACGTCGGGCGTGACCTCGACCTCCTGGAAGAGACCGACCGCGCCCGGCAGGACGGCCGTGATGTGTCCCACCGACAGATCGCGCGGGAAGGCGCCGCCGAGGCCGCTCGTGACGACCTTGTCGCCGACCTGCGCCGGGTTGCCGCGCGTGAGGTACTCGATGCTACAGCGGTAGCCGTTCTCGCCGGACTTGCCGCGCAAGATGCCGCGCCCACCCGTGCGCGGCACGACGACGTCGATTGCGGAACGAGGATCGACGAGCAGCATGATGTCCGAGGTCGGACCCGAGACGTGACCGATGCGCCCGACGACGCCGTCGGGCGTGAGCACGGGCATGCCGCGCTTGATGGCGCCCTCGCCGCGGTCGAGCTCAACGCGCGCGACGCGAAAGTACGGAGAGGCGTCGATGGCGATGATGCGCGCCGCGATCGTCTCGGCGGGCGTCTGGTCGCGCAGGCCCAGCAGGCGCTGGTAGCGGGCGCTCTCGTCGGCGAGGCGCCGCAGCCCGGCGACCTCGGCGCGCAGGCGCGCGTTCTCCTTGGAGAGCTCGTGATTCTCGGCGCGGGCGTGCGCGAGCTCGACGAACCGCCCCGCGACGTTGGCGATGCCTCGCGCGACGTACGACATCGCAGACTGCGAGGGCGAAACGAGGCGCAAGATGCCCCGGTCGAGCGCCGACAGCTCGCCGGGGCTACTGGCGCTCATTCGCAGCGCGACGATCGCGAAGAGCAAGGTCCCCACGACGACCGCGCCCTCGCGCACGCGCTTGCTGCTCGACGTCATGCCGTTTCCATTCGACTCCAGCCCGCCGCTGGCGACTCTGACCCGGCCTGGGGCCTACTGCAACGCCACTTCTCGCAAGAGCCCGAGCTCGTCGAGCGCGCGGCCCGTGCCGAGCACGACGGCGCACTCGGGCGAGTCGGAGACCATGACGGGCAGGCCCGTCTCCTCGCGGAGCATGACGTCGAGGTTGCGCAGCTGCGCCCCCCCGCCCGTGAGCACGATGCCTCGGTCGACGATGTCGGCGGCCAGCTCCGGCGGCGTGCGCTCGAGCACCGAGCGGACGGCGTCGACGATCTGGTTGACCGGCTCGGAGAGCGCCTCGCGCACCTCGTCGCTGTTCATGACGAGCGTCTTGGGCACGCCGGCGACGAGATCGCGGCCCTTGATCTCCATCGTCATGACCTCGTCGGTCGCGTAGGCGTTGCCGATCTGCTTCTTGATGATCTCGGCCGTGCGCTCGCCCACGAGCAGGTTGTACTTGCGCTTGATGTACGCGACGATCGCCTCGTCCATCTTGTCGCCCGCGACGCGGATCGACTTCGCCACGACGATGCCGGCCAGCGAGATCACGGCGACCTCGGTCGTGCCGCCGCCGATGTCGACGATCATGTTGCCCGACGGCTCGGTCACGGGCAGGCCCGCACCTATGGCGGCGGCCATGGGCTCCTCGATGAGGTAGACCTCGCGAGCGCCCGCGGCGAGCGCCGAGTCGCGCACGGCGCGCTTCTCGACCTCGGTGATGCCCGAGGGCACGCCGATGATGATGCGCGGCTTGACGAGCGTGCGCCGGTTGTGAACCTTCGTGATGAAGTAGCGCAGCATGGCCTCGGTGACCTCGAAGTCAGCGATAACGCCATCCTTCATGGGGCGAACGGCCACGATGTTGCCGGGCGTGCGGCCCAGCATCTCCTTGGCCTCCTTGCCGACGGCCAGGACCTTCTTCGTGCCGTTGCCGGAGCGCTGAACGGCGACGACCGAGGGCTCGTTCGAGACGATGCCCTTACCGCGGACAAACGTCAGCGTGTTCGCCGTCCCGAGATCGATGGCGAGGTCGTTCGAGAAAAGCCCGTAGACCCAATCAAGGAGCATGTGTTGTGCCGCCGACTCGGTCCAATTGGTACCCCCGGTGAGGACCCCGCAGGCGAGATGAAGTTTTGTAACACACATCCGCCCAGTCCGATAGGGCACCCCAGCCGTATGTGATAGATTTCGCCCGCATTTGGGCGGCCGGCTCGCCGGTCGCCTGCTGCCCGGATCGGGACCGTCCTGGTCCGTGGTTCCGGTCCGCGGTTCCGTGCTCCATCGTCGTCGTCTTCCTCGCTCGTTTTCCCCGTCGTCCACTCATCGGAGGCCCCCAGCATGCTCGAGCAGATGCGCAAATCGTCGCAGTCGCTGCTCATCTACGTCCTCTTCGGGATCGTGATCGCGGTGTTCATCATCAACTTCGGTCCTCAGTCGCGCGGCGGCAGCTGCGAGTCGACGATGGCCAATGACCACTACGCGGCCAAGGTCTCGGGGCAGCTCGTCACGCGGAACGACTTCCGCTACGGCTTCCTCGTCCTCGGCGGCGCGCAATACCCGGCGCAGATAGCGAAGCAGCAGCATCTCAAAGAGACCGTCATGGACAAGCTCATCGAGCGCGAGCTGCTGGCCGCCGAGGCCGAGCGCCTCGGCTACGTCATCAGCGACGAGCAGGTCGAGGACCAGATCGGCGAGGCCAAGCTCATCGGGCTCGGCTATCCGCGCGCCGTGCCGCGCATGACGAAGGACGGAAAGTTCAACTACGACGCCTTCAAGAACTTCGTGCAGTTCGAGCTGGGCGTGACGCCGCAGGGCTTCATCGACGAGCAGAAAAAGGAGCTGCTCGCAGCCCGCGTGCGCGACCTCCTGCGCGGCAGCGTCACGGTCTCGCCGAACGAGGTCAAGGCGGACTTTTTGCGCAAGAACATGCAGGTCAACCTCGAGTACGTGCGATTCGCGGCGCGCGACGGAGACGAGGCGATCCCGCCGACGCAGGCGCAGATCGCGGATTACGCGGCCAAGAACGAGGCCAAGCTCAAGGCGATGTACGAAGAGCGCAAGTTCGTCTACGAGAACGTCCCGAAGGAGCGGCACCTGCGGCAGATCATGGTGAAGCTGCCGTCGGACGCGAAGGCCGACGTTGAGAAGGCGGCGCTCAAGCGCGCGGAGGGCATCGCGGCGCGCGTCAAAAAGGGCGAGCCCTTCGAGAAGGTCGCGCGCGAGACCAGCGACGACGTCGCCGCGAAGGCGCGCGGGGGCGACCTCGGCTGGCGCGGGAAAAGCGCGTCGAACCTCCCTGCCGAGCAAGAGAAGCAGCTCCTCGCGGCCAAGACGGGGGACGTCGTCGGTCCGCTCAAGGGCGCCGGGGGCTTCTACGTCACGAAGCTCGAGGGCGAGCGCGAAGGCAACGTCCCGTTCGACAAGGTCAAGCTCGAGCTCGCCGAGGAGAAGGTGCGCGCCGAGGGGGCGGGCGCCCGGGCCAAGGCCCGCGCCGAGGCCGCCCTCGCGCTCGCCAGGTCCGAGTCCGCCAAGACGCTCAAGGACATCTTCCCGGCGCCCGCCGAGGACAAGGACGCCAGGCACGACGACGAGAACGGCGCGGCCAAGGCCGGAGCGGCGCCGCGCGCCGAGGAGACGGGGCTGTTCTCGCCCAAGGGCACGCGCGAGGGTGCCATGGTGGAGGGCATCGGCGCCTCGAACGACCTGGCGAAAGCGGCCTTCGCGCTCACGACGGCGGCGCCGCTCGCGGGACCCTTCGAGGTCGCGGGGAGCTGGATCATCGTGCGCCTCAAGGAGCGCAAGGATCCGGACATGGCGGAGTTCGAGAAAAAGCAGCCCGAGCTCGTGCGCGACGCGGAGCTCACGAAGTGGATCGAGGTGCTGACCGACTGGACCCACGCCCGCTGCGTGGAGGCGCGCGACGGCAATCGGATCCAGATCAACCGCGACGAGCTGCGCTACGAGGACAGCGGCGAGCCGCCGGCCTACGAGCCCTGTCTGGGGCGGCGCCAGATCGGAGGCTAGATGGTCGAGCGCGACCCGCGCGAACCCATGCCGAAGTCAGAACAGCCTCGCGGCGAAAGCGAAACTGCCGAGGGGCTGCGCGCCGAGGGGCCGCTCCCGCCACCGCTACCGCGCCGCGCGAAGGCGCCCGAGCACCGTCCGCTGTGGCTCGTGGTGCTCTCGGCCATCACGCTCGTGTACGGCGGCATGCTGCTCGTGTCGAGCCTCGATACGCTGCGCGATCCGCGCGCCGTGACTCACCTGCCTACGGCGCGGGCCATGACGCCCGCCGAGGACGAGATCGTGCGGCAGCTCGCCGACATCGGCGCGCGCGTCGTGACCGCGCACGCGCGCACGATTCGCGGCAACGCTGCGGCCTCGCTGCCCGTGGCGCTGCTCATGCTGTTCGCCGCCGCGGCGATGCTGTCGCGTGATCGCCGCGGGCGTCAGCTCGCGCTCGCGGCGGCCTGGACCGGCATCGCATATCAGGTCGCGACGCTGGCGCTGACCTTCCCCATCGTGCGTGACTACGCCAGACAGGCGGCGCCGCTGCTCGCGCGGCTCGTCGCCCTGCAGGCCAACGCACCCGACCCGGGCTTGAGCCCCGAGGCTCTCGCGAAGGTCGTCGTCGCCTTCCCGGTGTTCACCTCGGCCGTCGCGATCGCCGGCTCGCTCGTGCTCATCGGCGCCTTCGGCGGACGGCGCGGCCGCGTCCTCTACGGTCTCGAAGGGCGCCGGTCATGACGGCGTCGGGCGTCGAGGTCTCGGGCGTCGAGCTCGCCATCGTCGACGGGCGCGTGGCGCTCGCCTTCGCGCCGCGCGCGCTCGCCTCGCTCGCGAGCCTCCAGCGCATGGAGGTCTCGCTGCCGGCGCGGCGGCGCGACGGCGATACAGCAGAGACGGGCCGTGCTCCCGACGGTCCCATCACGGTCGAACGCGCGCGCCGACGGCGCGGGCGGCTGAGCGCGGCCGTCATCACCGTCGACGGCACGCGCCTCGCCGCGGCGCTCGCGCCGAGCGCGCTCGCCGAGCGCGGGATCTCGGACGTGCACCTCGAGCTCGGCGTGGGTCACGTGCGGCTGCGCGCCCGCGCGGCGGCGAGCCGGCGCGAGGTCGACTTCACGGCGCGCGTCCTCGTGACGCAGGCGTCGCGGCGGCGCGTGCGCGTGACGATCGACGACGTGCGCGTCTACGGTTTCCTGCCCGTGGCCGCGCCGCTCCTCGGCGGCGCCATCCTCGCGGCGAGCGCCGCCGCGAGCCGCGGACCCAGCGGGAGCGCGCCGCCCTTGCCGCACTGGAGCGTCGAGCTCGACGTCCTCGACCTGGCCATTTACGAGACGTTTGCGGCGTGCGGGTTCCGCTTGCCGGACATCTCGGCGGCGCGCCTCGGCGCCGTCTCCGTGGCGCCGACGGGGATCACGCTCTCGTGGGACGGCGACGCGGATCGGCCGGGCGGCGACGCCGCCGAGACCACGGGCATGGGCGCCCCGCGACCCATCGCCGAGGCCGACGCCCTCCTCGCGCGGGGTGACGTCTCGGCGGCGCTCGCGGCTTATCGCGCGGCCGCGCGCGCGGGCGCCGTCGAGGCCGAGCGGCGCGTCCTGGAGATCTTGCTGGCCCGCGCCGAGACGCTGGGCGAGGCCGCCAGCGAGCTCGGCCGCCTCGCCGCGGCGATCCCCGACGGGCCGGTGCTGGGCCTGGCCGCCGCCGTCATAGCGGCCGAGGGCGGCGACGCCGTGCGCGCGGCGGGCGCCTACGCCGACGTCGCGGCGGCGGCCGCGGTGCGCGGCGAGGTCGATGACGCCGCGCTCGCGCGGCTCGCGGCCGCGCGCGAGTGGCTCCGCGCGGGCAAGGCCGACGAGGCGCGCCCGCTCCTCGAGGCCTTGCTCGCCGAGCACCCCGACGACGCGCGCGCGGCGGAGCTCTTCGCGATGATCGACAAGCCGCCCCGGCGCTCCACCGACCGCTGGATCGCACCCTCGCCCATGACGACGCAGCCCGCGACGGCGCTCTCCGTCGCGCTCGCCGAGGCGGAGCTCGCCGAGTCGTCCGATCGCCCGGAGGCCGCCGCCGGGGCCCTGCGGCGGGCGCTCGCGCTCGTCCCCCCACGCGACGCGGGGCGGGCAGATCTCGCGCGCCGTCTGGCCGCCATCTGTGAACGTCTCGGGGACGAGGAGGGCGCCCTCGGCGCCTTTCGCCAG
>DASZFV010000350.1:0-5511 GCA_035939455.1 Polyangia bacterium | reverse complement strand
CGACTGGGCCGAGATCATCGACGGCGCGCTCTTTCCGAGCGCCAAGATGGCGGTCGAGCTCAAGGAGCCGGCGCTCCGGCTCATGACGTTTATCGAGAACAACCGCGACGGCGCCGTGGCCGACCGCTTCATTGGCGAGCTCGTCTCGCGCCCTCTCGCCGAGATCGCGGCCGACCACTACGTCACGGAGCCGCTCGGGCCCGTGCTCGAGCAGCACGCGCGCAACATCGAAGCAATCCGCAAAGCCGCCACGGTCGATGGGGGCGTCGTGCTCTTCGACGTCGCCGATCACGACATCGGCGCCTTCAACAAGTTCATCTCGTACTACCTCTTCCCGGAGGCGCGCTACTCGGTGGGCGTCACGCTCGGTCAGCGCGCCAAGATCTCGGTGGGCTCGAACCCCTGGTCGCGCTTGCCGCGCACGCACGACGTCAGCAAGATCTGCGAGCGCTACGGCGGCGGCGGCCACTCAGTCGTGGGGGCGGTGTCCGTGCCGCGCGGCGAGCTCGAGCGCGCCCGCCAGATCGCGCGCGAGATCGTCGTCGAGCTGCAGACGAGTTAGGGGCGGGTGGGCGCCCCGGTCGTCATCCGGCGCGCCTCGGCGGCCGACTATCAGGCCTTCGCGCGGCTCTTCCCCGCGCTGGGCGTCGACGATCCGCTCCCGGGGCCCGAGGCGTGGGTGTCGGCGTATGTCCCGTTCACACTCATCGCCGCCGAGGATGCGGACGTGCTCGGCTATTGCTACACGCAGGAATTCGACGACACGGGCTACGTCCGGAACGTCGTCGTGGCGCCCGGCGCCCGGCGCCGGGGCGTGGGGCGGGCCCTCATGGAGGCAACCGCCTGGCACCTCCGCGCCCAGGGCAAGGCCCACTGGCGCCTGAACGTCGGCCCCCGAAATCCCGCGGCGCTCGCGCTGTACGAGAGCTTGGGGCTCCGGACCCTTTACGCGTCGCGCGCGCTGCGCGTGCCGTGGCAGGCCGCGACCTCGTTGCCGGCCTCGCCCGCCCAGGTCCACGAGCTGCCGCCCGCGCGCGACGAGGAGCTCGAGGTCCAGTTCGCTCTGCCGCGGGGTCAGCTCGCCCACGCGCGCGGCGTCGGACGTCTGGTCCTTGCCGCCGCGACGAGCGCCGCCGCTCGATGCCTGGGCCTGGCCGTCTTCTCCCCCGCGTTTCCCGGCGCGTTTCCGTTTCGTGCCGTCGAGGACGCCGCCGTGCGTTCTCTCGTCGAGGCGATGCACAGGCATGTTCCCGCTTGCCCGCACGTCAGCCTCGTCATCGACGACGACGAGCCGCTCGTCCGCCTCCTCCTCGCGACGGGCGCGGAGGCGCGGGGAGACTTCCTCCACCTCGCGGCGCCGCTGGCAAGCGACCCGTCTAGCGTCTGACGGGCCGGTGGGCGCCGCGGCGGCGCACAACAGGGCGCGGGCGCTTCGTCTTCAGGGGCGGCGCCTTGCCCCCGGGAGGGGCGGGCATCGTGCCGTTGCCTCTGGCTTCGAGCTTCTCGAGCCGCTCGCGCAGGCGGGCCTGCTCTCCCCGCAAACGGTCGAGCTCCTCGCGCAGCTTCTGCGCCTGCTCGGTCGGGCGCGTCCCGTCGCGGAGGGTCCGGATGGCGTCGGTCATGCGTCGCCGCGCGCGGCCGTCGAGCTCGGCGGCCAACGTGCGCTCGATGGCGGGGATGGCCTCGGGGAGGCCGATGCGTCCCAGCGCCGCCGCCGCCTCGCCGCGCACGCGGAAGTCGGGGTCAGCGAGGCAGTCCTCGACGAGCTCGCGGCCGGCCCGCGCGAACGACGTTCCCGCGCTGAGCTCGGCGGCCGCCACGACGACGGCCCGGCGCGCGAGGAAGACCCCCGCGCCGTAAGCGCGCCAGGCGCCCCTGATGACGGGCAGCGCGCGCTCGTCGCCCGAGAAGCCGAGGCCCTCGATGGCGCGCGTGCGCAGGATTTCTTGGAACGACGGCTTGCCGAGCAGCGTGGGCAGGATCTCGAGCGCGAGCGACGACCGCGTGCGCCCGAGCGCGAGCGCGGCCTCGGCCTCGACGAACACGCTCGGATCGCCCTTTTGCAGGCGCGTCGCGAGCGCGCGCGCCGCGCGCTCGTCGCCGCGGAGCTCGCCGAGGGCGGCGGCGGCCGCACGCCGCACCTTGGGGTGCGCGTCGTCGAAGGCCTGGAGCAGCGCCTCGCGCGCGTCCTCGCGCCGCATGCGTCCGAGGGCGCGCGCCGCGGCGACCCGCACGGCCCAAAAACGATCGCGCCGGAGCGCGCCCGCCAAGGCCTCGACCGAAGCCGGCTCGACGATGCCGCCCAGGGCGGTCGCCGCCGTGACGCGGTCGATGCCGAGCCGCGCCGCCTCGAGCTGTCGCCGCCACAGCGGCCGCGGCTTCTCCATCTTGGCGCTCTTGAGGATGACGTCGCCCGGATCGAAGACGACCTGCGTGGGGCGCGCCGGCAGCTTGAACTCGAAGGCGTGCGTCGCCTCCGCGACCGCGACCGGCTCGTCGCGCTCGTGGCCGTCGAGCTCGAACCTCACGACGGTGTCGAACTTGAACAGCGGCGCCTCGCCGCTGACAGCCTGCTTTTGCGCGACGCGCAGCGTGCCGACTGTGCGCTCGTCGTCCCACTCCCAGGCGCACTCGAGCTCGGGGTGGCCGGGCCGCGCGATCCAGCGGTCGAGGAACTCGTCGAAGCTTCGTCCCGACACCTCTTCGATGGCGCGCGCGAGATCGCGCGTCTCGACGGAGCCGCGCGCGTGCTTGCCGACGTAGTGGCGGAGTACGCGCCAGAAGATCCCGTCGCCGAGCGCGTTCCTCAGCATGTGCAGCACGCGGCCGCCCTTATCGTACAGGTGCGCGTCGAAGAGGTGGATGGGCTCGTCGTATTGCCGGCACACGACGGGGCGCTGGTAGCGGCCCGCCTCGGCCAGGTAGCCCTCGGTGTCGGCCAGGAGCTCGTAGTCCGCCTCATCGCGGCCCTTGGCGCGCTCGCGCCAGACGTACTCGAAGTACGTCGCGAAGCCTTCGTTGAGCCAGCCCTCGGACCACTCGCGGCAGGTCACGAGATCGCCCCACCACTGGTGCGCGAGCTCGTGGGAGACGAGGCCGTCGACGTCGTGGTCGAGGGAGGCGCGCTCGTCGAGGAGCGCCAGGTCGGTGAGCGTCGTCGCGCTCGTGTTCTCCATGCCGCCGAAGATGAAGTCCGGCACGGCGATTTGACTGTAGCGCTTGTGCGGGTACGGAACGCCGATGCGCTCGGAGAAATAGTCGATCATGGGCGGCGTGCGCGCGAAGCTGCGCCGCGCGTCCGCTTCGCGCCCTGGCGCGGCGTAGTAGTACACGTCGACGCCAGTCTTCGGCGCCTTCTCGACGATCTCCACGAACGGTCCGCACACGAGCGTCACGAGGTATGCCGGCTGCGGGAAGTCGAGGCGGTAGTGCCAGCGCACGCGCGCGCCCTTTCCGGGGGGGCGGTCGGCCGGCAGCTCCTTGCGCTCGACGAGGTCGCCGTTCGACAGCACGAAGTTCCCCGCGGGCGCCGTGCACACGATCTCCGACGTGAACTTCTCGATGGGATGATCGATGCAGGGCCAGTAGTGGCGCGAGTCGTCGTCCTGGCCCTGCGTCCAGCACTGCAGCGCGCGATCGGGGTGGCCCTCGTCGGGCCCCATGAAGTAGAGGCCGCGGCGCGGCGCGCATCGGTAGCGGATCTCGGCGCGAAACGCGGCGTCGCGGGCGAAGGGCCGCGGACACGTCACGCGCAGGTGCTCGCCGTCGTAGTCGAACGTCGCCGTCTGCCCGTCGAGCATGACGCTCTCGAGCTGCATCTCGACGGCGTCGAGCGTGAACACGGCGAGCTCGTCGCGCCGCGAGGCCAACGTCAGCGTCGCGACGCCCGCGAGCCGCTTGCCGGGCAGGTCCAGATCCAGATCGAGTCGGACGTGGACGATGCGCAGGGAACGATCGGCCGTGAAGTTGGTGCGGGTTCCGGGGGGCGCGAAGGGTGTGGCCATGGGCACGCGGGCCCTTCACCATAGTGGGCGGCCCGCGCACCGTCAAACCGACGCTCGACCGCGCGCAGGACCCGCGTCATAGTCGTGACGCCATGGATTCCCGAGAGCCCGTGCACCGCCGGCACCACGTGCCCCGCGCCACGCCGCGCGAGGTCTACGATGTCGTCGTCGACTTCCCCTCGTATCCGCGCCTCTTCCCCGAGCTCAAGGGGGCGCGCGTTGTTTCGACGACCGGGAAGGTCGTCCGCGTCGAGTTTCGCGCCCACGTGGTGCTGCCGATTCGCTACGTCCTCGATCTGACCTGCTCGGGGGCCGGCCCCGACGGGGGCCCGCTCACGGTCGACTGGACGTATGTCGAGGGGGAGATCGTGACGAGCTCCGTGGGCGGCTGGCGCTTCGCGCCCGAGGGCGACGGGACGCACGTCGACTACACCGTGAGCCTGGACGTGCGCGCGCCGCTGCCAGGCTTCGTGCTCCGCAAGGTCACCGACGGTCTCGTCTCGGCGTCGCTGCCCAACATGTTCGCGTCTCTCGAGCGCGAGGTCCGAAGACGCCAGGCCGCCGGCGCCTCTGCGACTAATTCCTCAAGTATGACTTGATGAGCGTCGTCGCGGCCCGGAGACGCTGCGGTGTCCGGCGACGAAGAATCGGAGGTGGCGCGCCGCCCAGGCGCCGGCGTAGTCGACGCCGATGCGCGGCGAACGGGCGATGGGCGGCGGTGGCTCGCCGTCGTCGGCCACGTAGAGGCGGGCGGCGCTCGACGTCAGATCGCGACCCTTGTCCCTCAACGTCACGCCGAGCCCCAGGCAGAGTCTCCCGGGCCCGCGCAGCGCGTGCGCGTCGCGGTCATCGAGCGGCGCGGCCGCCCGGATGAGCACCGCGCCGGCGACGCCGTCCATCTCGGTCACGAAGTTCATGCAGTGGTGCATGCCGTAGACCAGGTAGACGTAGAGGAAGCCCGGCGGGCCGAACATCATCGCCGCGCGGGGCGTGGGGCCGTGGCGCGCGTGAGAGGCTGCGTCGCGCTCGCCGAGGTAGGCCTCGACCTCGACGATGCGGGCCCGCTGCTCGCGGCGCCCGCGGCGGCGCACGAGGATCTTCCCTGGCAGGTCGCGCGCCACCGTCTCGGTGGGCCGCGCGTAGAACGTGCGGGGCAGGGGAGCGAGCGCGCCGCGGGCCTGCACCTGCCGCTCAATCTCCCAGCAGGAGCCGCGGCCGGTCGACGGCGCCGAGGAGCCGGCCAAAACGGCCATCCGATTCCATGGCTGCGAGCAGGCCCGCCGTGGCGCGCCGGTACGGTTCGCGCTCGATCAAGCCCGCGACGAGGCGGTAACGCAGGAAGAGGAAGGCAGTCTGCGCGACGTCAGAGAGGCAGTAGTGGCGCAGCGCCTCGATCTGGCCCGCGTGGTAGAGGCCCTCGACCTGGCTGCCGTCGACGCCGTCCTTGCCGGGCAGGCCGATGAGGCGCGCCGCGCCGTCGAGCGAGGTCATGCGCGCCGCGCCGTGA
>DASZFV010000349.1:0-8304 GCA_035939455.1 Polyangia bacterium | reverse complement strand
GCGAACCAGAACCAGGCCTTCGACATCGCCGCCGTCATCGACGCGCTCGTCGACGAGGGCAGCTTCTTCGAGCTCAAGAAGCTCTTCGCGCGCGAGCTCGTGACGGGCTTCGCGCGCCTCGACGGCCGCGTCGTGGGCATCGTCGCGAACCAACCCAAGTGGAAGGGGGGCGTCCTCTTCGTCGACTCGGCGGACAAGGCGGCGCGCTTCATCTGGCTGTGCGACGCCTTCTGCGTCCCGTTGCTCTTCCTCGCCGACGTGCCGGGGTTCATGATCGGCAAGGCGGTCGAGCGGCAGGGCATCATCCGCCACGGCGCCAAGATGCTCTCAGCCATGGCCGACGCCACCGTGCCGCGCCTGTGCGTCGTCCTGCGCAAGGCCTACGGCGCCGGGCTCTACGCCATGAGCGGCCCGGGCTTCGAGCCCGACGCCACCATCGCGTTGCCGCAGGCCATGATCGCCGTCATGGGCGCCGAGGCCGCCATCAACGCCGTCTACGCCAACAAGATCGCCGAAAAGCCCGAGGCGGAGCGCGCCCACTATATCGAGGAGCTCCGCGCCCAATACAGAGCCGACATCGACATCCTCAAGCTCGCCGCAGAGCTGCACGTCGACGCCGTCACGCCCGGCGACGAGCTGCGCGCCGAGCTCGTGCGCCGCTTCGCGAACGCCGCGCACAAGACCGTCACGGGGTACCCGCGCCGCCGTCCGATCTTGCCCGTCTGAGAGCCGGTCGCGATGATTCCCCTCACGCTGATTCCCGCCGACGAGGCGCGGCGGATCCTGCTCGAGACGCTGCCCGTGGGCACGGAGCGCGTGCCGTTGCGCGAGGCCGGCGGCCGCGTGCTGGCCGCGCCGCTGCGCGCGCCGGAGGACCTGCCCGCCGAGCGCCGCTCCGTCATGGACGGCTACGCCGTGCGCGCCGCGGACGTGCGCGCGGCCTCCGAGCTCGCGAGCGTGACGTTGACCCTCGTGGGAGCGGTGCCCATGGGCGATGTCTTCCACGGCGCCGTCGCGGCGGGCGAGGCGGTCGCGATCTCGACGGGGGGCTTCGTGCCCGCGGGCTCCGACGCCGTCGTCATGCTGGAGCACACGTCCTCGATGGCCGAGAGCGAGGGGCAGGGCCGGTCCGTCGAGATCTCGCGCGCCGTCGCGCCCGGCGCCAACGTCATCCAGGTCGCGGAGGACTTCGCGGCGGGCGTCGACGTGTTGCCCGCGGGCCGGCGCCTCCGGCCCCAGGACATCGCGGCCCTCGCGACCTTCGGCGTCGCCGAGGTGAGCGTCTTCCGCCGTCCGCGTGTCGCCGTGTTGTCTACCGGCAACGAGCTCTGCGACCCGTCGTCGCGCGCGGCGCCGCGGCCGGGCCAGGTGCGCGACGCGAACCAGTACGTCCTGGCGGCGCAAGTCGAGGCGGCGGGGTGTCTCGCCACGCGGGGCGGCATCGTGCGCGACGACGCGGGCGCGGTGCGCGAGGCCGTCGCGCGCGCGCTCGCCGAGCACGACGCCGTGATCCTCTCGGGCGGCTCGTCGGTCGGAACCAAGGACGTCGCCGCCGAGGCGATGCTCGGCCTGTCGCCGCCCGGCGTGCTCTTCCACGGCGTCGACATCCGCCCGGGCAAACCGACGCTCTTCGCGCGCGCGGGCGCGCGCCCGGTCTTGGGCATGCCCGGCTTCCCCACCTCGTCGCTCATCGTTTTCGACGCGTTCATCCGCCCCATGCTCTGGCGCCTCGGCGGCGAGGTCGGCCGGGAGAACTGGCCGGCGCGCCGCCGGGCCCGCCTCGCGAAGGCCCAGCCTTCAGTCGTCGGGCGCGAGGACTATCTGCGCGTTCGGCTCGTCGAGCGCGACGGCCAGCCGTCCAACCTTTGGGCGGAGCCCCTCGCGGGCGGGTCGGCCGCCATCTCGAACGTCGTCCTCGCCGACGGCCTCGTGCGCGTCGAGGCGGCGGCGGCCGGGCTGGCCGCCGGCGATGAGGTGGACGTGCTCCTTTATTAGAACGGATCGCCGTCCCCTCGGTTGACGGGGTGCTGCGTCCACCGTTACCCTGGCGTGCCCTTCCTCTCGACACGCCCCTCCCAGCGGCTCCCCCCGCGCACCGTTCACTGACTCCACATCGCCACATCGCCACACCTCGGAGGTCGTCCCGCATGATCCGCTCACGCTCTGCCGCGGCTCTCTTGTGTTTCGGCTTCGCGATCCTGGCAAGTACGTCGGGGCTCGGCGGCGCCGCGGCGCTCGCGCAGCAGGTGCGCCCGCCCGTCAGAGGGCGATCGCACAGGGTCAAGATCGACAGCTCACCGCAGCAAGCTGCCGTCTACTGGAGCGCCGGCTCGACGGCCCAGCCGAAGGACTACGGCATCGCCGGCTACACGCCCGTCACGGTCAAGGTCCCGCGCGGCGCCGTCACGATCGTCGTCGAGCTGCAGGGCTTCAAGCCGCAACAGAAGGCCGTCGACGTCAAAAAGAGCCAGACCCTCAGCTTCACGCTCGAGCGCGCGCCCGCGGTGGCGAAGCTCGATCTGCAGTCGACCTCCGACGGCACGGGCGCGGGCGCCGACGTCACGATCGACGGCGTTCCGCGCGGCACGATCCCGAACTCCTTCGAGGTCGCCGCCGGCCGCCACCAGGTCGAGGTGCGCAAGGGCGGGTTCAAGCCGTGGAGCCAATGGTTCGACCTCGCGGAGGGCGAGCACCACACGCACGACGTGACGCTCGATCGGGCCGAGGCGCCGACGGGCGCGCTGCTCGTGACCTCGGACGCGGGTGGCGACGTGTACGTCGACGGCGTCCGCAAGGACGTCGCGCCCGCCATCATCACGGGCGTCCCCGCGGGCGACCACGTCATCGAGGTGCGCAAGGACGGGGTGCCGCCGTGGCGCCAGAACGTCACCGTGCCGTCGGGCCAGCAGGTCAAGGTCTCGGCGGTCTTCGGCGCCGCGGTCGGCAACGGCAGCCTGCGCGTCATCGCGAGCGAGCCCGACGCGCAGATCTTCGTCGACGGCGAGGACAAGGGCCGCTCGCCCGCGACCGTCGCGTCGATCAAGCCGGGCGATCACATCGTCGAGGCGCGCAAGACGAAGTTCAAGGCCGTGCAGCAGACGATCCACGTCGCCGCGAACGAGAACGCCATCGTGCAGCTCAAGCTGGACGTCGCGGCGCCCGACCGCCCGCGCGCCGCGCTCAAGGTGCAGTCGACGGTGCCGAACGCCGAGGTCTTCGTCGACGGCTCGAGCCTCGGGCGCGCGCCCGTCGACCGCAACGATCTCGACCCGGGCAAGCACTACGTCGTCGTCCACCGCGACGGCTACACGGACTTCAAGCGCGAGGTCGTGCTCGTCGAGAACCAGCCGGTGGCGCTCGTGGCCGACCTCTCGGCGACGGGGAGCGTGCGCGTACTCTCGACGCCCGAGGGCGCCGAGGTGCGCGTCGACGGCGAGCTCATCGGCAGGACGCCCGTCTCGCGCGACCAGATCCCCTCGGGCGATCACATCGTCGAGTTCCGCCTCAAGGGCTACTTCGACCACAAGGAGACGATGAAGATCGAGGGCGGGCGCGAGAAGGTGTTCTCGGTCGACCTCAAGGTCATCCCGACGGGCCCGACGCCGGAGCAGGTCCAGAAGCGCAAGGGCGGCATGTCGTCGTTCGGCGCCAAGGTCAACCCGGTGGGCGGCGTCACCGCCGACTTCGGCACGGGCTTCCCTTACTACTTCATGTCGCGGCTTACGGTCGGTGTCTACAACGTCAAGCCGCTCGGCATCGACGTCGGCGTCGAGTTCCAGACGTTTTTCGAGACGTATAACCTCGCGGCTCAAGGTCGCCTTCAGTTCGTCGAGACGGGGCCGCTGTCCCTCGCGACCAAGGTGAGCCTCGGCGGCGGCGCCGGGCCAAACGGCCGGCAGACGTTCTTCGCCGACCTCATGGGCATCGCGTCGCTCGCGTTCAGCGACGTCGCGACCGTCTCGGCGACCGTGCGGTACTCATTGTGGGACGACACGTTCTGCCCGAACACGACGCAGAGGAGCAACGGTGTCACGCCCGAGTCGTACTGCGGCGACGGCATGAGCGGGAACTGGGACCAGGCCCTCTTCGGCACCACGGATCCGAATGGCCACGGCTTCACCGGCAGCCGCCTCTACCTCGGCATCGGTGCGACAGCGGCCCTCGATCGGTTCACCTCGCTGTTCCTGCAGATCGAGTTCCTGCCGGCGCCGGACACCTTGTCGCCCACGCCGCGCATGGCCTTCGAGGACAAGTTCAACGGCGTCATGCCCGGCAAGGATCCGTTCATCTACGGCGCGGCCGGCCTCTCGCTGAAGTTCTGAAATTTCGCTAGCGTCCCGGGCCAATTTTCTTCAACGTACCCCCCATGAGCAGCACCGGGGGCATCCCGCGCAAATGGACGGTCGCAGACTCCGCCGAGATCTATGGCGTGAAGTACTGGGGCAACAACTACTTTTCGATCAACGAGTCGGGCAACGTCCAGGCGCACCCGGCCGGACCGGACAACGGACGCATCGACCTCAAGGAGCTCGTCGACGAGGTGGCGCGGCGCGGGATCGGGCTGCCGCTGCTCATCCGCTTCTCCGACGTGCTCAAGAGCCGCATCGTCGAGCTCAACGAGACCTTCCGCGCCGCCATCGCCGAGCACGGCTACAAGGGGCAGTACAAGGGCGTCTACCCCATCAAGGTCAACCAGCACCGCTACGTCGTCGAGGAGATCGTCCAGTTCGGTCGGCCGTACCACTACGGTCTCGAAGCCGGATCGAAGCCCGAGCTGCTCGCCGTCATGGCCATGCTCGATGACGAGGAGGCGCTCGTCATCTGCAACGGCTACAAGGACGAGGAGTACATCGAGACCGCGCTCATGTTCTCGAAGCTGGGCCGCACGGTCCTCATCGTCGTCGAGAAGTACTCCGAGCTGCAGCTCATCGCCGACGTCGCGAAGAAGATGGGCGTGCGGCCACGCATCGGCGTGCGCGTGAAGCTGGCGGCCAAGGGCTCCGGGCGCTGGGAGGCCTCGGGCGGCGATCGTTCGAAGTTCGGCCTTTCGACGCGCGAGGTCGTCGAGGCCATCAACTTCATGCGGGCCAACGACCTGCTGAACTGCTTTGAGCTGCTGCACTTCCACCTCGGCAGCCAGATCTCGGCTATTCGTGCCGTCAAGAACGCGCTCCGCGAGGCGGGCCGCTTTTACGTGGAGGTCGCGAAGCTGGGCGCGCCCCTCAAGTACTTCGACGCGGGCGGGGGCCTGGGCGTCGACTACGACGGCTCGCAGACGAACTTCGCGTCGTCGATGAACTACACGACGCAGGAGTACGCCAATGACATCGTGTTCTCGCTGCAGGAGATCTGCGACGCCGCGGGGGTGGCCCAGCCCACGATCGTCACGGAGTCGGGGCGCGCCATCGTCGCGCACCACTCGATGCTCGTCATGGACATCCTCGGCGTCGGCGAGTTCGACGTCGGCAAGGCGCCCGAGAAGCTGGCGCCGGACGCGAACCGTGTGCTGCGCAATCTCTTCGAGACGCACAAGGACATCTCGCGGAAGAACCTGCTCGAGACCTACCACGACTCGCTCGAGTACAAGGAGGAGGCGCTGCAGCTCTTCAACCTCGGCAACCTCTCGCTCTCGGATCGCGTCATCGCCGAGGACATCTTCTGGGCCGTCTGCCAGAAGATCCTCAAGATGCTGCGCGAGCTGCGCGAGGTCCCCGAGGAGCTCGACGGCCTCGAGCGCGCGCTCTCGGACACCTACTTCTGCAACTTCTCCGTCTTCCAGTCGCTCCCCGACTCCTGGGCCGTGGATCAGCTGTTCCCGATCGTCCCGATCCACCGCCTCGGCGAGGAGCCCACGCGGCGCGCCGTGCTCGCCGACATCACCTGCGACTCCGACGGCAAGATCGACCACTTCATCGACCGCCGCGACGTGAAGTCGGTGCTCGAGCTGCACCCCGTGAACGGGCAGGACTACTACCTCGGCGTGTTCCTCATCGGGGCGTATCAAGAAATCCTCGGCGATCTGCACAACCTCTTCGGCAACACCAACACGGTGCACGTTTCGTTGGCGTCGGGCGGTGGCTACCAGATCGAGCACGTCGTGACGGGCGACACCGTCACCGACGTGCTCAAGTACGTCAGCTACGCCCGCGAGGACCTCGTGGCGCGCGTGCGCCGCTTCGCCGAGCTCGCCGTCCGCGCCAACCGCATGTCCCTCGACGAGACGCGCTCGATGCTGCGCATGTACGAAGAGGGGTTGGCCGGCTACACGTATCTGGAACGCGCTTAGCGCTACACTCGGGGGCGATGAACCTCACGGGGAAGCTCGGGGATCCGGCGCGGGTCGACGTGTCGCTGTCGGCGCTCGCGCGCGGCGTCGTCGGGTCGGAGATCCTCAAGATCGCGGCCCAGATCCGGGCCCTCAAGGCCCAGGGCCGCGAGATCTGCAACGTCACCGTGGGCGACTTCGATCCGACGCAGTTCCCGATCCCCGCGGGGCTGCTGGCCGGCGTCACGGCGGCGCTCGAGGCGGGGCACACGAACTACCCACCGTCGGACGGCGTGCTCGCGCTGCGCGAGGCGGTGGCGCGCTTCTACGCACGCCGGCTCGATCTCGCGTATCCCGTCGAGTCGGTCCTCATCACGGGCGGCGCGCGGCCGCTCCTCTACGGGACCTACCGCACGATCCTCGATCCCGGCGCCGTCGCGATCTATCCCGTGCCGTCGTGGAACAACAACCACTACGCGTACCTGTGCGGCGCGCGCGCCGTCGAGCTCCCCGTGCGCGCCGACTCGAACTTTTTCCCGACGCCCGACGAGCTGCGCCCGTTCCTCGCCTCGGCGCGCCTCCTCCTCATCAACTCGCCCCTCAACCCGACGGGGACCGTAATCGATCCCGAGGTGCTGCGCCGCATCTGCGAGCTCGCCGTCGAGGAGAACCGCCGCCGCGAGAGGGCCGGCGGCGACGCCGGCAAGGCGCTCTGGCTCTGCTACGACCAGGTCTACTGGCAACTGACGTTCGGCAACGCGCGCCACGCCACGCCGCCCGAGGTCTGCGCCGAGGTGGCGCCGTACACGATCCTCCTCGACGCGGCGTCGAAGAGCTTCGCCGCGACGGGGCTGCGCGTGGGCTGGGCCGTCATGCCGCCGGCGGCGCGGCAGCGCATGGCCGACATCCTGGGCCACGTGGGCGCCTGGGCGCCCAAGGCCGAGCAGGTCGCCATGGCCGCGTTCCTCGACGACGAGGCCGCCATCGCCTCCTATCACGTGACGATGCGGGCGCGCGTGCGCGCGCGCCTCGACGCGCTCGCGCACGGCTTCGCCGCCATGCGCGCCGAGGGCTTGCCCGTCGAGGTCATCGAGCCGCAGGGCGCGATCTACCTGTCCGTCCGCGTCGCGCTGCCGGACCACACGAACGAGGCGACGCGGCGGCTGCTGCTCGACGCGGCCGGCTTCGCCGTCGTGCCCTTCCAGGCCTTCGGCCTCGGCGAGGACAGCGGCTGGTTCCGTGTCTCTGTGGGCGCCGTCTCGCTCGCCGAGATCGCCGCGGCCTTGCCGCGCGTGCGGGCCGCCGTCGCATCGGCATCGGCCTCGGCGTGAGCGACGCGGCGCTGCCCTGGGCGTCCGGTCCGGAGGCGTCGCGCGGTACGCTCCGCGTGCTCGCGCTGGCGTTCGTCCTGCGGGCGGCAATCTTTCCCTTCGCCGACAACAAGCAGGGGGACGCGCCCATGCGCGCGCTCGTCGCCCAGCGCCTCGCGCTCGATCCCGCGTGCGCCGCCAAACCCCGGACCTACTGCCAATTCGGTCCGCTGCACCCGATGCTCATGGCGCCGCTCGCCGCCGTCGATCGCGACCTGCCGCGCTCCTCGCGGGCCCTGTCCTTTGCAGCGGGGATGCTGACGTTCCTGCCGTTGATCCGGCTGGCGCGCCGGCTCGTGGGCGTCGCGCGCGCCGAGCTCGCGGCGCTCGGTCTCGCGGCCTCCCCGTTGCACATTCAGGCCTCGACGACGGCGGCCAGCGAGGCGCTCTATCTCTTGCTCTTCGTCGTCATGCTCGAGCGGCTCACGCGCGCGCTGCAGGATGACGAGGCCGGGCTCGGGCCGTTCGCCGTCGCCGGGGCGCTGGCCTCGTTGGCCGCCGTCACGCGCTACGACGCCTGGCTCGCGCTGCCCGCGACGGTGGCCGCCGCCTGGGTGTTCGCGCGCGGTCCGGCGGGCGCGGCGCGGACGCGGCGCGCGCGCGGCCTCGCCGTCTTCGCCGCCTGTGCCGCCGCCTTGCCGGCGGCCTGGATGGCGTGGGGCGCGCTTG
>DASZFV010000348.1:0-20820 GCA_035939455.1 Polyangia bacterium | reverse complement strand
CTGCTGCTGGATGCGGGCGAGCTGCTCGTCGGTCGTGCGCAGCGCGACGTCGAAGCGCTGCAGCTCCGCCTCGACGGCCTCGGCAGCGATACGCCGCTCGTGGACGTCGACGCGGCTGCCGAGGACGTGCGCGACGCCGATGGCGATGCCCGGGGACGCGGCGACGCCCGTCAGACGCTCCAAGGCACGCCCTTCCTCACGCGCGCTCCCTGGCGGGGCCGGCGGTGGCACACGGGTCGCGGCCGTCTGCCACGCGCCTCACGCCTCGGTACCCTCGCCAAAGCCCTCTTCGACGAGCGCCGCGAGCGCCACGACGGCCTTCTCCGCGTCATCGCCCTCGCAGACGATCGTCATGCTCGATCCGACGGCCGCGACGAGCGTCAGCAGGCCCATGATGCTCTTGCCGTTGGCGTCGTTGCCGTCCTTGCGCACCTTGACCTCGGAGCGGTACTGGTTCGCGAGCTGGACGAATTTCACGGCGGCGCGCGCGTGCATCCCGAGCTGGTTGCGGATGCGGACCTCTCGCTCGGCTGGCTGGGGCATCATCGTGTCTCTCCGGGGTGAATGGCGGTGATCTTGCCCGTGAGCTCCGACCCGAGCCGGATCGAGCGCTTGCCCACCTCCTTGAGCAGATCGGCGATCTCCGCGGGGCGCAGCGAGCGCCGGTCGACCGTCGCGAGCTTGATGAGCATGGGCAGGTTGACGCCGCAGACGATCTCGACGGGGCGCGAACCGTCGACCATCGAGAGGCAGGCCTGGAACTCGGACGAGCCGTGGATGTCGACGAGGATGATGATGCCCGCGCCCGAGTCGACGCCGTCGCAGGCGTGGGCGACGCGGCGCACGGTGTCGCTGAAGTCTTCGCCCACGACGACGGCGATCGACGCCGCCGCCTCGATGGCGCCCACGATCTCCGCGGCCGCCGAGAGCAGGCAGGCGCCGCTGCCGCCGTGGGTCACGATCACGAGCCCGACGACAGCGTCTCCGCCGTTCGCCCCGGCACCCAATCCCGCCTGACCTCGCGCGCTCGCCATGGTGACAGATTAGTTTACCGTCAATGGGTCGCGCGAGCGACCGCGATCATCGAAGGCCTCTCCGGGCAGCGCCATCACGGAGCCCCGCTGCGCTGGATGTCGCGGTGGCGGACCGAGACCGAGAACTTGCCGCCGAGGCGCCGACCGAGCTCCTTGGCGATGGCGACCGAGCGGTGGCGCCCGCCCGTGCACCCGATGGCCACGGTCGCGTAGGACTTGCCCTCGCGCTGGAAGCCCCGCACAGACACGGCGATGAGCGCCTCGGCCGTGTCGACGAAGGGCCCCGTCTCGGCATCGTCGAGCACGAAGCGCGCCACGGCCTCGTCCTCGCCCGAGAGCGCCGAGAGCGCCGGCACGAAGAAGGGATTCGGCAGGAAGCGCACGTCGAGCACGATGTCGGCCTCGACGGGGATGCCGTGCTTGAAGCCGAAGGACAGCAGCGTCACGGCCAGGTCCCCCTCGACGTGCCCGTACCGCTCCATGATGAGGGCGCGCAGCACATGCACCGTCAGCGTCCCCGTGTCGACGAGCGCGTCGGCCGCCTGGCGCAAGACGGCCAGCTTCTCCCGCTCCTCGTGGATGCCGGCCCGGATGTCGGTGTCGGAGAGCGGGTGACGCCGGCGCGTCTCGGAGAAGCGCCGGATGAGGATCTCGTCGCTGGCGTCGAGGAAGAGGATCTCGACGGAGTGCCCCACGCGGCGCACGTCCTCGAAGATCTTGACGGCGTCTGCGAGGAACTCGCCGCCGCGCGCGTCGATGCCCAGCGCGGCGCGATCGATGTCGGGGCGGCCCGAGACGAGCTCGAGGAACTTGGGGACGAGCGGCAGCGGCAGGTTGTCGGCCGCGTAGAACCCCAGGTCCTCGAGCGCCCGCAGCGCCGTGGACTTGCCCGCGCCCGACACGCCCGTGACGACGACGAGCTTCATTCGACGTCGTCCCGCCATCGGCGCTCGCGCGCGTCGGCGAGCGCGCGGTCGAGGCGCTCCTGGAACTCGCGCGCCGAGTGGTGGCCGCGCACCTGGAGCAGCCGATTGCGCGCCGCCACCTCGATGAGCGAGCTGACGTTGCGTCCCGGAGAGACGGGGATGCGCAGCAGCGGCACGGGCACCTCGAGGATGGGGTAGACCATCTCGTCGAGCCCCAGCCGATCGTGGCTCTCGCTCGCGTCCCAGCGCGTGAGCTCGAGGACGAGCTCGATCTTCTTCTCGTCGCGCACGGCGGCCACGCCGAACATGTCCTTGATGTTGATGATGCCGAGGCCGCGCACCTCCATGTGATGCTTGATGAGCTCCGAGGCCCAGCCCACGAGCACCTCACCCGACGTCCGGCGCACCTCGACGAGGTCGTCGGCGACGAGGCGGTGTCCGCGCATGATGAGATCGAGCGCCGCCTCGGACTTGCCGATGCCGCTCTTGCCGAGGAGCAGCACGCCCACGCCCAGGACGTCCATGAGCACGGCGTGGATGCTGGCCGTGGGCGCGAGCTGCAGCTCGAGGTGCTTTTGAATGGCGTCGATGGCGGTCGACGACACGATGGGCGTCCGCAGCAGCGGCACGCCCATGCGCTCGGCGGACTCGAGGAGCGCCGGCGGCACGTCGAGGCCCTTCGTGACGACGATGCAGGCCGGGTCGAGGCTCATGAACGAGTCTACCGAGTGGCGGGCCTCCTCCTCGGTGAGCGTCTGCAGGTAGGAGATCTCGGTCGACCCGAGGATCTGCACGCGCTCCGGGTGGACCTGCTTGACGTAGCCGGCGAGCGCGAGCCCCGGCTTCTGAATGCGCTGGTTCGAGATGCGCCGCGCGAGCCCCGCCTCGCCCGCGAGGAGCACGAGCCGTAGGCCCGAGCTCTCGTCGAGCAGCGAACGGACCGTGAGCATCGGGGTCATGCCAGCTGGACCCGTAGCCTAATACTTCGCGTCTTCGTCCGCTATCACCCTGTACATGTCCTCACGCGTGGGGGCCGCGAGTAGGCGCCGCCGGAAGTCGGCGTCGCGGAAGAGGCGCGAAAGGCGCGCGAGCGCCTTCAAGTGGACGCCCGTCGAGCTCAGGGGCGCAACGAGCATGAAGATGAGGTGCGTGGGGCGCCCGTCGATCGAATCGAACTCGATGCCCGGCCCCGAGCGCGCGAGCACGCCCGCGAGCTCGCCGATCGAGTCGAGCTTGCCGTGCGGAATGGCGATGCCGTCGCCGATGGCCGTCGAGGCCAGCAGCTCGCGCTCCTCGAGCACGCGGCGCAGCTCGCGGGCGTCGACCTTCGGATCGAGCCGCGCCATGTGGTTCGCGAGCTCCGACAGCGTATCGGCCTTCGTCGTCGCGGCGAGCTCGGCGATGATGGCGTCCAGCTTCAGGAAGTCGATGACCTTCATGGGTGGCGGTCCGCGAAGACGAAGCGATTCCGATGCTCGAGGCGAATCCCGCTCGATCAGGCCGCGGGCGGCCCCGAGCGGCCGGTCTCGATGAGACCGTAGTTGCCGTCCTTGCGCCTGTAAAGGATCGAGATGCATTGCGTGCCGGCGTCCGTGAAGACGATGAGCTCGTCGCCCAGCAGGTTGAGCTGCATGACGGCGTCCTCGACCATCATGGAGCGCGCGCTGAAGGTCTCATCCTTGACGACGCTGAACCCCGGCGACGGAGTCGGCTCCTTGGCGGCGCGCCCCGTCTTGCCGCGCGACTCGTCCCCCCCGCCCGGCTGCGGCTCGAGCTCCTCGGCCGGAATGACGACCTCGCGGAACTCGGTGCCCGGACCGCCGTGCGGCTTGTGATCGCGGATCTTCTCTTTCCACTTCCGGACCTGCCGCTCGATGCGCGCCGCGGCGAGATCGATCGAGGAGTACATGTCCTCGGTGACCTCCTTGGCGTTGATGACGATGCCGTTCGGCAGCGTGATGTTGATGTCGGCGACGTGGTTGAAGCCGCGCTCTACTGCGAACACGGCGTGCGCCGAGATGGGGTCCTTGTTGAAGTACTTCTTGATCTTGTCGAGCTTCTCGGCCGCGTACTCGCGCACGGCCTGAGAGGCGTCCATATGACGAAACGTCGTCGAGAGCTGCATGGTTTTGGCTCCACCAAAACTATTACAGCATTTCTTGGGCCGGCGACAGGTACGACCAACTAAAAAACTTGTCTGCGCTTGCTGCTGGACAAGATGCGCAGTTGCTCGCGGTACTTGGCCACCGTGCGGCGCGCGATCTCGATGTTCTGGTCACGCAAGAGCTCGACGATCTTCTGGTCGGAGTGCGGATGCTGCGGGCTCTCCGAGCCGATGATCTGCTTGATCTTGAGCTTGACGGCCTCGGACGCGAGGTCGTCGCCGTCGGTGCGCGCGATGCCCGAGTTGAAGAAGTACTTGAGCTCGTAGATGCCCTGCGGCGTGTGGACGTACTTGTTCGTCGTCACGCGGGAGACGGTCGATTCGTGCATGCCGATGTCCTCGGCGACGTCGCGCAAAATGAGCGGCTTGAGGTGCGCCGTGCCCTTATCGAAGAAGTCGCGCTGAAATTTCAGGATCGACTCCGTCACCTTGACGATCGTCCGCTGCCTTTGCTGAATGGACCGGATCAGCCACTGGGCCGAGCGCAGCTTCTCCTGGATATACTCGCGCGCCTTCGACCCGCCCGCGAGCGCGGTGCGGTAGAAGTCCGAGATCTTCAGCTTGGGCAGACCGTCGTCGTTGGCGACGACGAAGTACTTGTCGCCGACCTTGTGGATGTAGACGTCGGGCGTGATGTACGTCGGCTCTTCCGAGGTGTACTGCCGCCCCGGCTTGGGGTCGAACCTCATGACGACCTTTGCCGCCTCGTAGATCTCGTCGAGCGGCTGGTTGAGGTCCTTGGCGATGGCCTGGTAATTCTTCTTCTCGAGGTTGGGCAGGTGCCTTTTCAAGATACCGACGACGACGTCGTCGTCGGCCCCGATGTGCTTGGCCTGGATCATCAGGCACTCCTCGAGCGACCGCGCGGCGACGCCCACGGGATCGAACTCCTGGAGTCGCGCCAGCACGCCCTCGGCGACCTCGACCGTGACGCCAGCCTCCTCGGCGAGATCCGCGAGCGGCTCCTCGAGGTAGCCGTCGGGCGTGAGGTTCCCGATGATGAGCATGGCGATGCCGTCTTCCTCGCGCGAAAAATGCGAGAGCTTGAGCTGCCACTCGAGGTGGTCGAACAGCGACGTGCCGCGCGTGAGCGTCGACTCGAGCGACGGCAGATCTTCATTGTTCGACTTGTACGACGGCATGGGCGCCGAGGCCGCCTGGTTGTCGAGGTAGCCCTCCCAGTCGAAGTCGCTCACGGCCTCGTCGGAGCGGCTGTCGGCCTTGACCTCGGCGCTCTCGACGCGCTCCGTGGGCATCTCCTGCACGGGCATCTCGGTCTCGCCCACGCGCTCGGCGTCACCCTCCGAGCCGTCGGCCGCTCCAGAGGGGGCGTCCGCCTGCTTGGCCTGCTCGGCGCCCGACTCGACCGAGTCCTCGAGGATCGGGTTCTCGAGCATCTCGTCGCGCACCATGTCGACGAGCTCCATGCGGGAGAGCTGGAGCAGCTTGATCGCCTGCTGCAGCTGCGGCGTCATCACCAGCTGCTGCGAGAGCTTGAGGTGCTGTTTTATCTCCATTACGGAACCGAAGCCCCAGACCGTTCAATCGAAGGGGCCTTCAGTCTTGTAGCATTGATGATGCCACGTTAACAAGGCGCAAAAGCCCGTGTGGTACATGTATTGCAATGGGCGCGGCGGCCGGGCGGCACCGCATGGAAATACCTATTAAATATAGGCTCTTGCTTACGCGTGCCCAACGGCAATATCCGTTGACACGTTCCGACGGCGGCGTTCGCCGACGCGTTCGTGCAGCGCCGCCGCGATGAAGGACTGGAAGAGCGGGTGCGGCGCCTGGGGCCTCGACTTGAATTCGGGGTGGAACTGGCAGCCCACGAAGTAGGGATGGTCCGGCAGCTCGACCATCTCGACGAGGCGCCGGTCCGGAGACACGCCCGAGACGACCATGCCCTTGCTGGTGAGCGCCTCGCGGTAGTCGTTGTTGACCTCGTAGCGGTGGCGGTGGCGCTCGGAGATGTCCGTGGCCGCGTAGGCCGCCGCCGCCTTCGTGCCGGGCGCGAGCACGCACGGGTAGGCGCCGAGCCTCATGGTCGCGCCCTTGTCCGTGACGTTGCGCTGGTCGGGCAGGAAGTCGACGACGGGATGCGGGGTCTTGGGGTCGAACTCGGTCGAGTTGGCGCCCTTGAGCCCCGCGACGTTGCGCGCGTACTCGATGACGGCGACCTGCATGCCCAGGCAGATGCCGAAGAACGGAACGCCCTGCTCGCGCGCGTATCGCACGGCCTCGATCTTGCCCTCGATGCCGCGGCTGCCGAATCCCGGCGCCACGAGGATGCCGTCCATGGCGGCGAGCATGGCCGCGGCGCCGCGCTTCTCGATCTCCTCCGAGTCGATGTGGCGGAGGTTGACGCGGCACTCGTTGCCGATGCCGCCGTGGATGAGCGCCTCGTTGAGGCTCTTGTACGACTCGACGAGGTCGACGTACTTGCCGACGAGACCGATGTCGACCTCGGCCTGCGGGCTCCTGAGCCGGTGCACGACGCGCTCCCAACCCGTGAGCTCGGGCGCGCGCGACCAGATGTTGAGGAGCTCGCCAATCTTGTCGTCGACGCCCTCGCCGTGAAAACGGATGGGCACCTCGTAGATGCAGCTCACGTCCTCGGCCGAGAAGACGGCGTCGGGCGCGACGTTCGTGAAGAGCGCGATCTTCTTCTTCAGCGACGCCTCGATGGGCTTCTCGGAGCGACAGAGGAGGATCTCGGGCTGGATGCCGATCTCGCGGAGCTTCATGACCGAGTGCTGCGTCGGCTTGGTCTTGAGCTCGCCCGCGGCGGCGATGTAGGGCACGAGCGTGACGTGCACGGAGATGGCGTTCCCGTGCCCGACCTCGAGGCGCAACTGACGAATGGCCTCGAGGAAGGGCAGCGACTCGATGTCGCCCACGGTGCCGCCCACCTCGACGATGAGAACGTCCTGCCCCTTGGCGCAGGCCACGATGCGCGCCTTGATCTCGTCGGTGACGTGCGGGATGACCTGGACGGTGCCGCCCAGGTACTCGCCGCGGCGCTCCTTCTGGATGACGGTCTGGTAGATCTGTCCCGAGGTCGTGTTGTTGAGCTTCGTCATCCGCTGTGAGATGAAGCGCTCGTAGTGGCCGAGGTCGAGATCGGTCTCGGCGCCATCGTCGGTGACGAAGACCTCCCCGTGCTGCATGGGGTTCATCGTGCCGGGATCGACGTTCAGGTACGGGTCGAGCTTCTGGATCGTGAGCTTGAGGCCGCGCGTCTCGAGCAGGCTGCCGATCGACGCGGAGGCGAGCCCCTTGCCCAGCGACGACACGACGCCGCCGGTCACGAAAATGTACTTCGTCTGTTTCCCAGACACTTTGGCAGGCGCGGTCATCTTTGGGGAACCCCTATCCGCGTCTGCTTGACGCCGAGAAGAATGTCGTCTTCAACTCGGGAGAGCATTCTTTCCATACGGACCTTCGAAGTCAATGCGCGAATGAAATTGTCCAATGCCGACGCGGCCGGAATCATCTTGGTCATCGAAGACGACGTGCACATCGGAGGTCTCGTGGGCCAGGTCTTGACCGAGGCGGGGTACAAGACCGAGATCGTCCGCGACGTCGGGGCGGCCCGCGCGCTCGCGGCCCAGGGCCTCCGGCCGGCGGCCATGCTGAGCGATCTCATGATCGCGGGCTCGTCTGGACCCGAGCACCTGCGTGACGAGATCGAGACAATCTTTCCTGGCGTGCCGCTCACGCTCATGACGGGCGTGCCCCCCAAGCGGCGCGCGCTGCTCGGCGTCGACGACGACCACATCCTCGAGAAGCCCTTCGAGCTCGAGGCGCTGCTCGCCGCGGTGGGCGCCATGGTGGCGGGCGCTTGAAGATCATCGCGGGCGAGGCGCAGCGGCCGGCTTCGCCAGTCGCCCTCGCCATCGGGAACTTCGACGGCGTTCATCGCGGTCACCAGGAGCTCGTGCGGGTCGCGCGCGCGCGCGGCGCGGCCGTGGGCGCGCCCGGCGGCGTCCTCACGTTCACGCCGCACCCGGCGCGCGTGTTCGCGCCAGCGCTGGCGCCGCCGCTCATCGTTTCGCTCGAGCGGCGGCTCGAGCTCCTGGGAATCGCGGGCGCCGAGCTCGCGATCGTCGAGGCCTTCACGCCGGCGCTCGCGGCGGTCGAGCCCGAGGCCTTCGTGCGCGAGGTGCTCGTAGACCGGCGCGGCGCGCGCGAGGTCGTCGTGGGCTACGACTTCACGTTCGGGCGCGACCGGCGCGGCACGCCCGCCCTGCTGCGCGAGCTCGGCGCGAGCCTGGGCCTCGGCGTGACGATCGTCCCGCCGGTGACGATCGACGGCCTCGTGTGCTCGTCGACGAAGGTGCGCGAGTTCGTGCTCGAGGGCCGCGTCGAGGGCGCGGCGCTGCTCCTCGGGCGCCCGGTCGAGCTCACCGGTCCCGTGATACGCGGCGCCGGACGAGGTCGCGGCATCGGCGTGCCCACGGCCAACGTCGCGCCCGAGGGCGAGCTCCTGCCGCGCGTCGGCATCTACGCGGCGCGCGCGCTCGTGCTCGACGCCGAGGGCGCGATCGCGTCGACGCACCGGGCGGCGCTCAGCGTGGGCAGCAACCCGACGTTCGTCGCCGGAGGCGCCGTGACCGTCGAGGCGCACCTGCTCGACTTCGCGGGCGATCTCTACGACCGGCGCGTGCGCCTCGAGGTGCTCCATCGGCTGCGCGACGAGCGACGCTTCGAGTCGGTCGCAGCCCTCGTGGCGCAGATCGCCGCGGACGTGGCCGAGGTGCGGGGGCGCCTGCCGTGACGGTCTTCGAGACGGAGACCATGGCCGAGCTCTGCGTCAAGCAGGGGCTCGTGTCCGAGGCGCGCGCGATCTATCGCCGGCTCGTCGCCGAGGCGCCCGACGAGGGCGCGCGCGCGCGCCGCGCGCGCCGCCTCGCGGAGCTCGCGCGCGGGCCGCAAGGGCTCACCGTCGCGCGCGTCACGGAGGTCGTGCCCGTGCCCGCCGGCGCGCCTGGCCCGCCCGCGCTGACGCTGGCGCGCCGCGCCGACGCCCTGATCTTCACGTGGAGCCTGCCGGCCGAGACGCAGAGCCCCGCGCTGCAGGTGCTGCTCGTCCGCCGCGGGCCGGCCGGCATCGAGACGGAGACACGAACGCTCCCCCTCGAAGCGCCTTCCGGCACGACCCGCGTCGACGCCGCGGGCCTTCATTCGGTGCGCGCCGCGGCAGGCTGGCTCGACGGCGCGCGCTTCGTGCCGCTTGTTCGCCTTCCCGATGGAGGGCCTTGATTCTTGTGATATACGAAGCGCGATGTTGACGTTCTCTGGCGTAATCACCGCGCTCGTGACGCCGCTGCGCAACGACGCCGTCGACGAGGAGGCCTTGGGCCGCCTCATCGACGACCAGATCGCGGGCGGCGTCGACGGCCTCGTGCCCGTGGGGACGACCGGCGAGTCGCCCACGCTAACGGTCGACGAGCACATCCGCGTCATCGAGCTGACGGTCCAGCACGCGAAGAGGCGCGTGCCCGTCATCGCGGGGACGGGATCGAACTCGACGCGCGAGACGATCGAGCTGTCGCAGGCGGCGCGCAAGGTCGGCGCCGACGGCCTGCTGCTCGTGACGCCCTACTATAACAGGCCGAGCCAGGACCACCTCTACCGTCACTTCAAGACCGTCATCCAGGCCGTGCCGTTGCCGACGGTGCTCTACAACGTTCCCGGCCGCACGGCGTGCGACATGCTGCCCGACACGCTGGCGCGCCTCTGCGAGCTCCCCGAGGTCGTCGCCGTCAAGGAGGCCACGGCCTCGGCGCTGCGCGCGTCGCAGATCATCGCGAAGACGGGCGACCGCCTGGCGGTGCTGTCGGGCGACGACGCCACGGCCTTTCCGCTGTTCGCGCTCGGTGCGCGCGGCGTCATCTCCGTCGTGAGCAACGTCGCGCCCGGCGAGATGAGCGCGATGTGGGACGCGGCCGCGGCCGGCAAATGGCAAAAGGCGCGCGAGCTGCACTACAAGCTCCTGCCGCTCGGCGAGGGCCTCTTCGTCGAGGCGAACCCCGTGCCCGTGAAGGCCGCCCTGGCGATGATGGGGCGCATCGCCGACGAGCTGCGGCCCCCGCTCTATCCACTGGCCGAGCAGCACCGCGACAAGCTGCGCGGCATGCTGCGCGACCTTCGCCTGCTCTGAGGCGACGACCGTGCGCATCGCGATCCTGGGAGCGGACGGACGCATGGGGCGCGCGCTCGTGCGCGCCGCCGCGGCGGCCGGTCCCGCGGCCAAGCTCGCCGCGGCCACCGAGCGCGCGGGCAGCCCGGCCCTCGGCCAGGATGCGGGGGTGCTCGCGACGGGACAAGCGCTGGGCGTGACGATCGCGGCGGGCGTGCCCGCCCCGGGCGTCGCCGACGTCTGGATCGACTTCACGGTGCCGGCGGCCACCGTGGCGTATGCCGCGGCCGCCGTCGCCGCGGGGGCCTCGCTCGTCGTCGGCACGACCGGCCTCGCGCCGACCGAGCGCGCGGCCGTCGAGCGCGCCGCCAAGAAGGTGCCCGTCGTCTTCGCCGCCAACTACTCGATCGGCGTCAACGTCATGCTCAAGCTCGTCGCCGACGCCGCGCAGACGCTCGGCCCCGCCTACGATCTCGAGATCGTCGAGACGCACCACCGCGCCAAGCGCGACGCGCCGTCGGGCACGGCGCTGCGCCTCGCCGAGGCGCTCGCCGAGGCCACGGGCCGCGACCTCGCGACCGCCGCGCGTTACGAACGCCACGGCGACATCGGCCCGCGTCCGCCCGCGCAGATCGGCGTGCAGACGCTGCGCGGCGGCGACGTCGTGGGCGATCACACCGTCCACTTCATGGGCCAGGGCGACCGCCTCGAGATCACCCACCGCGCTTCGTCGCGCGACACCTTCGCCACCGGCGCCGTGCGCGCCGCGCTCTGGCTCGCGGGCCGCCCCCCAGGCCTCTACGACATGCGCGCCGTCTTGGGGTTGATCTGACGGGGTGCGGCTCGCCGCAGCTCGCGCTTCGACACCTCACCACCCCCAACCCCACCCCTCGCTTCGCTCGGCCTCGCCGAGCGAACGAGGCGCGGTCGGCGACATCGACCTGGGCGGGACTATAGTTCCCGGACCGGATTTGTCGACGGACGCGTCGTGCCCGTAATATGGGCGGCCATGGCCCGCGCGCGCACGAGCAGCCCCAAGCCGGAACCCGGGGCGCACTTCGGGGCGCTGCCGACGGAGGCCGTCCACCCCGAGGCGGCGCACCTCGACGAGATGCCCGCCGAGAAGGTCGTCGCGCTCCTGTTGGGCGAGGAGGCGCGGGCCGCGCGCGCGGCCGCCGCGCGCACCCCGCTCATCGGGCGCGCCGCCGAGCTCGTCGCGAGCAAGCTCGCGGCGGGCGGTCGGCTCGTGTACGTCGGCGCCGGCACGTCAGGCCGGCTCGGCACGCTCGACGCCGTCGAGTGCGTGCCCACCTTCGGCATCCCGCCCTCGCGCGTCGTGCCCATCATCGCGGGGGGCCCGTCTGCGCTCACGCGCTCCGTCGAGGGCGCCGAGGACAGCGCGCGCGACGCCGACCAGCGCCTGCGCCGCGTGGCCGTGGGACCCACCGACGCTGTTTGCTGCATCGCCGCCTCGGGCGTGACGCCGTTCGTGCTGGCGGCGCTCGAGTACGCCCGCTTCCGTCGCGCGGCGACGATCTTCGTGACCTGCGGCCGCGCGCCCGAGCGCGAGCCCGGCGACGACGCCCTCGCCGACGTCGTCATCGCGCTCGACACGGGGCCGGAGGTCATCGCGGGCTCGACGCGTCTCAAGGCCGGCACGGCGACGAAGATGGTGCTGAACTCAATCTCGACGACGGCGTTCGTCCTGCTCGGCAAGACCTACGCGGGGCTCATGGTGGACGTGCGGCCGACGAACGCCAAGCTCTGGGCGCGCGCCGTGCGCATCGTGCGCGCCCTCACGGCGTTGCCCGAGCCCATGGCGCGCAAGCTCATCGAGAAGGCGGGCGGGCGCGCCAAGGTCGCGCTCGTCATGCACCACGCGCACGTCACGGCGGCGCGCGCGCGCGAGCTGCTCGTCGCGCACAAGGGCTCTCTGCGCGCCATCATCGGCGACGTGCCGGTCTCCCCCGTCGTCGACGACGACGAGGTCGCGTAGCCGTGGCCGCGCCCGTCGATCCCCTGCAGCGGCTCTACGATCTGCGCGGGCGGCCGCGCCGGCGCATCATCGGCCTGCTGTCCGGCACGAGCGCCGACGGCACCGACGCGGCGCTGTGCGAGATCGAAGGCTGCGGCGAAGCCACGCGCCTCGTCTCGAGCACGTTCGTGACGATCCCGTTCGGGCGTTCGCTGCGCGAGCGCATCTTCCGCCTCGCCCAGGCGGACGCGAGCGAGCTGTGCGACCTGGACGTCCTCCTCGGAGAGGCCTTCGCCGAGGCGGCGCTCGAGGTCTGCGGCGTCGCGGGCGTGCGCATCGAGGACGTCGATCTGATCGGCTCGCACGGACAGACCGCCGTCCACCACCCGCGCTCGGCGGGCCGGCTCGGCGCGACGCTGCAGATCGGCGAGGCGGCCGTCATCGCCGAGCGCACGAGCTGCCCCGTCGTGAGCGACTTCCGCGTGCGCGACGTCGCGGCAGGCGGCGAAGGCGCGCCTCTCGTGCCGCTCGTCGACTACCTGCTCTTCCGCAAGGCGGGCGTGCGGCGGGCGCTGCAGAACATCGGCGGCATCGCCAACGTCACGCTCGTGGGCGAGCGCCTCGCCGACCTCGTCGCCTTCGACAACGCGCCCGGCAACATGCCGCTCGATGCCGTCGCGCGCGCCGCCTCGAACGGCGGCGAGGCCTTCGACGCCGGCGGGCGGCGCGCCGCGCGCGGCCGGGTCGACGCCGCGCTCCTCGCCGAGCTGCACGCCCATCCGTATCTCACGCTGCCGCTTCCAAAGTCGACGGGGCGCGAGACCTTCGGGAAGGACTTCATCTACCCGCTGCTCGCGCGCTTCGGCGCGCGGCTCGACGACTTGATGGCGACGCTGACGCGCTTCGTGGCCGAGGCCATCGCGCGCAGCTACCGCGAGTCGCTGCCCGCGCCCCCCGACGAGGTCTACGTCTCGGGCGGCGGTGCGCTCAACCCCGTGCTCATGGGCCACCTCGCCGAGCTGCTCGCGCCCGTGTCCGTCGCGACGAGCGCCTCCCTGGGCGTCGATCCCGAGGCCAAGGAGGCCATCGCCTTCGCCGTGCTCGCCAACGAGACCGTGTTCGGCCACCCCGGCAACGTGCCGTCGGTCACCGGTGCCGCCGGGCCGCGCGTGCTCGGGAAAATTTGCGCCTAGTCAGGCGTCGCCGCGTCGTGCTGGCGACGCAACCGTCCACCAGCACGAACGCGAGGGCCGCGAGCGATGCTCAGGTCTTGGCGGGCTTCTTGCCCTTCTTTGCGGGCGCCTTCTCCGGCTCGGCGGCCGGCGCCGGGGCCGCGGCGGCCGCGGCGGCGGCGGCGAGCTTGGTCTGGACGTCGGTCAGCTGGGCTTGCAGCGCCGTCGCCTGCTGCTTGGCGGCGTCGAGCTGGGTCTTGAGAGCGTCGCGCTCGGCCGTCACGGCCGTGAGCTGCTGCTTCGTTGCGTCGAGCTCGGGCTTCGATTGATCGCAAGCAGCGGCGCTCGCGAGGACGAGCACCAACAGAATCATCATTCGCTTGATGGCTTGCATGTCTGTCTCCCTTTCGCAGGTTAACGTTCGGGCTGCCTCCCCCTAACACGACGCGGCTGCCGGCCGCAAGCGCGTCCGACAACCGACGTCCCGGGGGGCCCCTCTATTCTCAGGTCTCAGCCCACGAGGGGCAGGTCGAGGATCGTTTTAAGTCCGGGTGACGCCACGACAACCGCCGGAATGGCGGAAATCGTCGTGCCAACGGTGCCACGATCCCCGTGCGTGCCGCCGCGCACGAGGACGTCGAGCGGCGGATCGCCGTCGATGACGACGCGGTCGTGCGGCTCGGGCGCGGCCACCGACATCTCGAGATCGAGGCGCACGAGCTCGCGGCCCCCGCGCAGGCCGACGGCCGATTGGCGCAGGCCCGCCACGCGGCCGGTCGCGATCCCGGCGCGCGGGCTCGCCGCGCTCGTGATGACGGGCTCGATCGTGTTCTTGAGCTCGTCGAACGCGAGGCCGAGACCGAGGCCCACGAGGGAGCACGACTCGGGCAGCCCGCGGTGGCCGAGCCGCCGCGCGGCGACGCCGGCCTCGAACTGCGCGACCGTCAGGTCGGCGCCGACCTTCGCGCGCAGAGGCCCGCGCCGCTTGGCCGCGTCCACGACGCGCTCGACGCGCACGGCGTCGACGCGGACGCAGGCCGCGGCGAGCGTGAGCGGCAATCGATCCATGACGAAGCCGGGGTTGATGCCCGTGCCGAGCACCGTGATGCCGCCCGCGCGCGCCCGCGCGTCTAGCTTGCGCGCGAGCTCGGGCGTCGCGAGATCGGCGTACGACAGATCCTCGCACGTCGACACGATGTCCACGCCGCGCAGCGAGGCCGCCTCGACGATCGGCATGATGTCGGCCACGCCCGAGCCCGTGAGCACGAGCGCGACGTCGACGTCGCCCGCGAAGGCTTCCTCGGCGCTCGCGACGATCGTGACGCCGCAAGGGCCGACGCCCGCGACCTCGCCCGCGTCCCGGCCCAAGAGGTCGGCCGCCGGGTCGGCGACCGCGACGAGCGACAGGCCCGGACGCGCCTGCACGGCCTTGAGCACCTCCCGCCCGATGGCGCCGAGGCCGACGATGGCGACGCGCACGAGCGGGCCGCCCGACGTCGAAGGCGGGTGGCTCACTCCTCCATCTCCGCCAGATCGTCGCCGAGCTCCTCGAGATAACCCGAGATCTCCAACGGGGAGAGCGCGTCGAGGCGGCGCCGCACGCCCTCGAGCTCGTCGCGCAGGCGCGCGGCGTGACGCCGGTAGTTCGCGAGCGTCGTGTGGAGGAGGATCTCGTCCGCGCTGCTCTCGTGATCGAGCGATGGTTGTCCCGCGGCGGGCGCGCCGCTGGCGATCTCCTCGGCGAGCGCCCGCTCGATGCGAGCGAGCGAGGCGAGCTCATCGCGCAGCCCGGCCTCGACCGCCGCGAGCTCGCGCGACGTCGCCGCGGCCGCGGCATCGTGGCCGTTGCCGCCCGAAGGCTTGGGCGCGCCCGCCGCGCGCAGGCGCGCGACCTCGGCCTCGAGCGTGCTCGCGCGCGCGCGGCTCGCCCCGAGCTCGTCGGCGGCCTTGGCGAGCGCGTCCGCGCTTTGCGCGGCGGCGCCCGTGAGGCGCGCCAAATCGCCCCGGACGTCGTCGCGCTCGAGCGCCGCTTGGTCGCGCTCGAGCGCCGCTTGGTCTCTCGCGCGCGCGAGCTCGTCGCGCTCGCGAGACAAATCGGCGACGCGCCGGTCCAGCGCCGCGACCTCGATCTGGACGCCCGCGCCGGCCGGGCTCGGGCTGGTCGCGGCCGCCTGCTTTTTTTCGTGCTCGAGCCGCAACAGCTTGCCCTCGAGCTCCGCGAGGCGCGTGCGCCGCGTCCGGTCGGCCTCCTCGAGCCCCTTGGCGCTCTTGCGCAGCGTCGCCGCCTCGGCCGTCGCAGCGCTGGCCGCGGCCTCGGCCGCTCGGACCGCGTCCTCGAGCTCGGCGACGAGGGCGGCCTGCTCGGCCACCGACGCGCGCACCTCCGTCACCTCGTCGACGTGCGCGCCCGCCGCCTTGTGGAACTGCTCGACGGCCCGCGCGCGCGCCGTGCGGGCGGCGTCGAGCTCGTCGGCCTGCGAACGGCCCGTGTTGTCCGAGATCACTGCGCGGCCAATGGTCTGTCGCAGCTTCTCTTCGAGCTCCGACAGCCGCCAAACGAGCTCCTGCTTCTCTCCCTCGAGGTTCGCGATGCGCTCGTCGCGCCGCGCGAGCGTCGACTCGCGCTCGTCGAGTGTTCTGGCCTGGCCGCCCGCCTCCTGCACCTGCCCGCGCAAGCGCTCGACCTCGCGGCGCTCGCGCGCCGTGACCTCCTCCGCCTGACGCAGCCGCTCGAGCACGTCGTCGAGCGCGGCCTGGCGCTCGCGCCCGACGGCGGCGACCTCCTCGAGCCGTTGCTCGGCGGCGCTCGCGCGCGCCTCCGCCTCGGTGACCTCGATGCGCGCACGCTGGGCGTCGACGCGCTCCGCGGCAGCGGCCGGCGCGGCCGCGTGCAAGCCCGCCGCGAGGCGCGCCGCGACGGCCGACATCTCCTCGGCCGTGCGCCGAGTGAGGCTCATCACTGATTCGTCGGCGTCGGCCAGCGCGCGGCGCAACTTGGCGAGCTCGGCGTCGAGCGCGGCGCGATCCTCGGCGGCGCGGCGCAGGCGTCCGCGCAGCTCCTCCATCTCCTCGCCCTGGGCGCGCGCGATGCGGGTGGCCGAGTCGGACTGGACGGTCACGTCCTCGAGCTTGCGCCGCAGCTCGGCGGCGCGCGCCTCCGCCTCGTCGACGCGCGCGCGTCCCCGCCGCTCGGCCTCGTCGAGCCGCCGCTCGGCGGCGGCCAGGCGCGCCGAGCCGCCGCGGTCGTCGCCCTCGGCGGCGGCCAGCTTCGCCTCGATGGGCGCGAACGGAACTTGGACGAGCGCATAGCCGAGATCCCCGACGCGCTCACTCCCCGCGACGGCGACGTAGGCGCCCGGCGGCTCGACGCCGCCCTCGACGAGGCGCGAATCGACGCGCAGCCCCTCACCGTTCGCCTCGAACTCGACGACGCCGAAGGCCGCGAACGGCGTGACGCCGAACATCTGCAGGGCCGCGAAGTGCGGCAAGAGCGCGTCCGAAAGCTCGTAGTAACCCACGCCGCCGCCGGCGGGACCGACCCCGCGATCGGCGCTCGACGCGACCAGCACGAGGCGCCCGCCCGGGGCCAGCAGGCGGGCCAGCGCTGGAATCGCCTCTGGTCGCCGCAGCACGGCCTCGGACTCCGGGACGATGACGACGTCGAAGGGCGCGCCCGCCACACCGTCGAGGAGGCTCGACGCCGCGCGAAAGGCCAGATGGGCGGCGCCGTGGCGCGCCCGGGCCTGCTCCACGAGGCCCGCGTCGGTGTCCACGCCGACCACCTCGGCCGCGCCCAGCGCCCGGAGCTGCGCCGCGCCGGTGCCCTCGCCCGTCCCGAGCTCGAGGACGCGGCGTCCGACGAGCAGCGGCTCGAGGTAGGAGTACACGGGCCGCCGCCGATTGAAGACTTCCTGAGCGCCAATTTCCGTCATGTTTTCGCGGGGACTATACCCCAGATGCCCGGCGGCAACGGCCGGCGTCTTGACTCTTCCCGCGACCGGCCGATACGTTGATCGTCCCACCCGCGCGCCTTCTCGACGCCCTCGCCCTCCACGGCAGTTCGTCCACCTCGCACCCGCTCCCCGAAGCCCAGCTCCCGCTCCACGTCGCGTCGGCCCCTCGCCGCGGCGCGCCACCCCCTCAATGCACCTCGAAGAGCTCAAACGAAAGTCGAACGCGGAGCTCTTGGAGCTCGCGGCGGAGCTGCACCTCGACGGCGGCCCCGGCCTGCGGCGTCACGATCTCGTCCTCGCACTCGTCAATGCGCACGTGAGCGGCGGACGCGGCGAGATGATCGGCGAGGGCGTGCTCGAGACCCTCCCCGACGGGTTCGGATTCCTGCGCGCGCCGGACTCGAACTTCCTGCCGGGCCCAGACGACATCTACGTCTCCCCGTCGCAGATTCGGCGCTTCGACCTCCGCACGGGCGACACCGTCACGGGGCCCATCCGCCCGCCCAAGGAGTCCGAGCGGTACTTCGCGCTGCTCAAGGTCGACGCCGTCAATTTCGAGCCCCCCGACGCGCCGGCGGGGCGCGCGACGTTCGACGACCTGACGCCGCTGTTCCCGCGCCAGCGCCTCGTGCTCGAGCACGACCCACGGAACCTGTCGACCCGCATCGTCGATCTCTTGTGCCCCATCGGCCGCGGCCAGCGTTGCCTCATCGTCTCGCCGCCGCGCGCGGGCAAGACGGTGCTGCTGCAGGACATCGCCCACGCCATCGCCGCCAACCACCCCGACGTCACGCTGCAGGTCCTCCTCATCGACGAGCGCCCCGAGGAGGTCACGGACATGATCCGCTCGGTCAAGGGCGAGGTCGTGAGCTCGACTTTCGACGAGCCGGCGCCGCGCCACGTCCAGGTGGCCGAGATGGTGCTCGACAAGGCCAAGCGGCTCGTCGAGCAGAGGCGCGACGTCGTCATCCTGCTCGACTCGATCACGCGTCTCGCGCGCGCCTACAACGCCGTTGCGCCCGCCTCGGGGCGCGTCCTCTCGGGCGGCCTCGACGCGAACGCGCTGCACAAGCCCAAGCGCTTCTTCGGCGCCGCCCGGAACATCGAGGAGGGCGGCTCGCTCACGATCATTGCGACGGCGCTCGTCGACACGGGCTCGCGCATGGACGAAGTCATCTTCGAGGAGTTCAAGGGCACGGGGAACGCCGAGATCCACCTCGACCGCAAGCTCATGGAGAAGCGCGTCTTCCCCTGCCTCGACGTCAATCGCTCGGGCACCCGCAAGGAGGAGCTGCTGCTGCCCGAGGCCACGCTCGGCCGGATTTGGGTGCTGCGCCAACTCCTCCACCCCCTGACGCCGCTCGACGCCATGGAGCTGCTTCGCGAGCGCCTCGGTAAGACCGCGAACAACCAGGAATTCCTGGGCTCTATGTCTTCCTGACGGGATCCCGCTCGGTGCCGCTCGCGCTTCGGCCCCACCCCCCCTTTCCCCTCCAAGCTCGCTTCGCTCGGCCTCGCCGGCCCCTCGCTCCGCGCGCCAACGCCGCGCTGCGCTCGCTCCTCACTTGCAGAACGACCTGGCACCCACTATAAAGAGCGGCTTCCGAGGGTCAAGCACATGTCCAAAAAGGGAATTCACCCGGTCTACAAGGCGGTCACCATCACCTGCGCGTGCGGGAACAAGGTGGAGACCTATTCGACGAGGCCGTCGTTCAGCGTCGAAATTTGCTCGAGCTGCCACCCGTTCTACACGGGCAAGCAGAAGTTCGTCGACGCCGCGGGCCGCATCGAGCGCTTCAACAAGAAGTACGCCGCGGGCCAGGGCGCCAAGGCCCCCAAAGCCGCGCCCGCGGGCGAGTAGACCCCGGGCCGCGGGCCCTCCGGCCAGGTCGCCGCCCCCGTGCTTGACGAACTTCTCCTCCGGAAGCTCGCCGCCGTCGAGGCGCGCTACGACGAGCTGTCCGCCATGCTGGGCGACGCGACGGTGCTCGCGAACCGGCAGCAGATGCAGAAGCTGTCGAAGGAGCACGCCGACCTGCGCGAGCTCATCGAGAAGCTGCGCGAGCACCGCGAGATCGTGCGCCGCGCCGACGAGGCGCGCGAGCTGCAAAAGGATCCGGAGCTGCGCGAGATGGCCCACCAGGAAGAGAGCGAGCTCTCCGCCGAGCAGGAGAAGCTCGAGCGGCAGTTGAAGCTGCTCCTCATGCCCAAGGATCCCAACGACGAGAAGAACATCCTCCTCGAGATCCGCGCCGGCACGGGCGGCGAGGAGGCGGCGCTGTTCGCCGCCGATCTCTTCCGCCTGTACACGCGCTTCGCCGAGCGCCGCCGCTGGCAGGTCGAGGTGCTCTCGAGCTCGAGCGCGTCGGCGGGCGGCCTGCGCGAGGTCATCCTGGGCGTCAACGGCAAGGACGCCTACTCCTTCCTCAAGTACGAGTCGGGCGTGCACCGCGTGCAGCGCGTGCCCGCCACCGAGGCGCAGGGCCGCATCCACACCTCGACGGCCACGGTGGCCGTCATGCCCGAGGTCGAGGACGTCGAGATCCACATCGACCCCAAGGATCTCAAGATCGACGTCATGCGCTCGGGCGGCCCCGGCGGCCAGTCGGTGAACACGACGGACTCGGCCGTGCGCATCCACCACCTCCCGTCGGGCCTCATCGTCCACTGCCAGCAGGAGAAGTCGCAGCACAAGAACCGCGCGACGGCCATGAAGCTCTTGCGCGCGCGGCTCTTCGACATCGAGGAGGAGAAGCGCCAGACGGCCGAGCGCGACGCGCGTCGCAGCCAGGTCGGCTCGGGCGACCGCTCCGAGAAGATCCGCACCTACAACTTCCCGCAGGACCGCGTGACCGATCACCGCATCGGGCTCACCAAGCACAACCTGCCCGGCATCATGGACGGCGACATCGAGGACATCATCAGCAGCCTGCGCGCTCACTTCCAGGCCGAGGCGCTCAAGAACAGCGCGCAACCCGACGACGCCCCCAGGCAGTGACCGCCGTGCGCATCGTCATCCTCGACAGCTTCGCGGCCGACCAGGGCGACCCGACGTACACGTGGGAGGGCCTGCGGGCGCTCGGCGAGCTCACGGTGCACGCGCGCTCACACGAGGACCAGCTCATCGAGCGGGCGCGCGGCGCGACGGCTATCCTCACGAACAAGGTCGAGCTGCGCGGCGAGCTCTTCGAGATGCTGCCCGAGATCCGCTAC
Source organism: Polyangia bacterium (assembly GCA_035939455.1). Lineage (GTDB taxonomy): Bacteria > Myxococcota_A > Polyangia > Fen-1088 > Fen-1088 > DASZFV01. The sequence goes on along the minus strand of DASZFV010000348.1, from coordinate 238 downwards.
GTGGGCGTCCTCGCGACGGGGACCAACATCGTCGACGTCGAGGGCGCGCGCGCGCACGGCGTCGCCGTCACGAACGTGCCCGGCTACGCGACCGACGCCGTCGCGCAGCTCGTCTTCGCGCTCCTCCTGCGTTTGACCCACGACGTCAGCGCACACGACCGCGCCGTGAAGGACGGACGTTGGGCAGCCTCGCAGGATTTCAGCCTGTTCTTGCAGCCCCTCATCGAGCTGGCTGGCA